>NZ_JBHVGU010000012.1:0-26558 GCF_042800575.1 Streptomyces sp. NPDC057616 | reverse complement strand
CCGCGGGAATGTCCGCGGCGTCGCAGGCACGCCGGCTGAAGGACCCCGGTGAGCTGGAGATCGTCGCCTTCGAGCGCGGCCACTTCACCTCCTACTCGGCGTGCGGCATCCCGTACTGGGTCGGCGGCGACGTCGACGAGCGCGACGAGCTGATCGCCCGATCCCCCGAGGAGCACCGCGCGCGGGACATCGGTCTGCGCATGCGCACGGAGGTCACGGAGATCGACGTGGCGGGCGGCCGGGTACGCGCGCGTGACGTCGATTCCGGGGCCGAGTCCTGGACGTCGTACGACAAGCTCGTGATCGCGACCGGCGCCCGCCCGATCCGCCCGGACATGCCGGGCGCCGACGCCCCCGGGGTGCACGGTGTGCAGACGCTGGACGACGGCCAGGCGCTGCTCGACTCGCTGGCACGCACGCGTGGCCGCCGCGCGGTGGTCGTCGGGGCGGGCTACATCGGCGTGGAGATGGCCGAGGCGCTGCTCAACCGCGGCTACGAGGTGACGGTCGTCAACCGCGGCAGCGAGCCGATGTCGACGCTCGACCCGGACATGGGCCGCCTGGTGCACGAGGCGATGGAGGGCCTGGGCATCACCATGGTCAACGACGCCGAGGTGACCAAGCTGCTCACGGGCGAGGACGGCCGGGTGCGGGCGGTGGCCACGGAGGACGCCGAGTACCCCGCGGACGTGGTGGTCCTGGGCATCGGCGTACGCCCGGAGACGGCGCTCGCCCGGGCGGCCGGACTGCCCGTGGGCGCGCACGGCGGCCTGCTCACGGACCTGGCCATGCGGGTGCGCGGGCACGAGAACATCTGGGCCGGCGGCGACTGCGTGGAGGTCCTCGACCTGGTCTCCGGCCAGGAGCGCCACATCGCCCTGGGCACGCACGCCAACAAGCACGGGCAGATCATCGGCACCAACGCCGGCGGCGGCTACGCCACCTTCCCGGGCGTCGTCGGCACCGCCGTCTCCAAGGTCTGCGACCTGGAGATCGCCCGCACGGGCCTGCGCGAGAAGGACGCGCGCAGGGCGGGCCTCCAGTTCGAGGCCGTCACCATCGAGTCGACGAGCCGGGCCGGCTACTACCCGGACTCCTCCTCCATGACGGTCAAGATGCTCGCCGAGCGCCGCACGGGCCGCCTGCTCGGCGTGCAGATCGTCGGCCGCGAGGGCGCGGGCAAGCGCGTCGACATCGCCGCGGTCGCCCTCACCGCCCGGATGACGGTGGACGAGATGACGGCCCTGGACCTGGGCTACGCCCCACCGTTCAGCCCGGTCTGGGACCCGATCCTGGTAGCGGCCCGCAAGGCCTCGAAAGCGGTGGCGAAGAGCTTCTAGGGGCGCGGGGAGCTGCGCGACGAGCCACGACGGGCCCGTGGCCGCCACCTCACCCGCACCCCCACGGCGAACCGCTACGCGCTGCCGTTGATCCGCTCGATGGCCTGCCGCGCCTGCTCCGCCGGAGGCCGCGGCGGCAGCGAGGACACCGACGCCGTGGACGTCACGGCGGCCGGCTGCTCCCCCGCGGGCTTCGCGTGCGCGGCGCTGCGCACGGATCGCAGCCGGTGGCTCACCGCCTCGTCGAGGGTCACCGGCCGCTGCATCTGCGAGGCGAGCCGCCCCGCCTCCTGGCCGAGCCGGGCGACGTCCTCCCACGGCAGCTTCAGCACCAGGGAGATCTCCGCCTCACCGTCGGGCGTGGCATGCATCGGAGGAGTAACTCGGTCGTTCATCGCCTGTTCCTCACGTCGTCCCCGCGACCCGCCTTCCCCGTGCCGCGGGCGGTTGAGGAGTCATACGCACGCGCGCGTGCCCGTGTTCACCGACGCACCCGGCGCACCGGAGGCACTATTTCCGGCGGCCGGGGGCACTAATTCCTTGTGGTCATCCCCGTCCATGACGTGAACCCGGTGCGACGCACCCCCTGGGTGACGTACGCGCTCATCGCCGCGAACGTCCTCGTCTTCCTGTCCATGCCCGGCCTCGCCGGTTCCGTGGTGGGGGACAGCGGCCTGGCGCAGACGTGCCATCTGCAGGCGTTCCTGGACCACTACGCGGCCGTGCCGCGGGAGTTGATCCACCATCAGTTGCCGCGGCTGGTGCCGACGGGCGACGTCGGCGTGGGCGCGCACGGCGCGGGCTGCGTGGTGGCCCCGCCGTCCTACGACAAGTCCCCCGCGCTGTCCGTCCTCACCGCGATGTTCCTGCACGGCGGCTGGCTGCACCTGCTCGGCAACATGCTCTTCCTGCTGATCTTCGGCAACAACGTCGAGGACCGCATGGGCCACGTCAGGTACGCGCTCTTCTACGTCGCCTGCGGCTACGCGTCGGGCTACGGCTTCGCGCTCCTGAACGCCGACTCCGCCGACCCGCTGATCGGGGCGTCCGGCGCGATCGCCGGTGTCCTGGGCGCCTATCTGGTGCTGTATCCGAAGGCCAGGGTCTGGGTCCTGGTGCCGTTCCTGATCTTCCTGCCGCTGCGGCTGCCGGCCTGGCTGGTGCTCGGCTTCTGGTTCGTGCTCCAGGCCGTCTACTCGTCCGGCGAGGGCGTCTCCTCCGCGGGCACGGTGGCGTACGCCGCGCACGTCGTCGGCTTCCTGGTGGGCATGGCCCTGGCCTGGCCGCTCAAGCCGGGCACTCCCCCGCCGCCGGAACCGCGCGGCCTGCTGTTCGGCAGGAAGGCGCGGCCCCGGCACACGTGGTGAGTCAGCGGGCGGTCTGCGTGTGCACGTACTCCACGAGCCGGGTCAGCGCGTCCGGGTCGGTGGAGGGCATCACGCCGTGGCCGAGGTTGAAGATGTGCCCCTCCAGGCCGGCGGCCGAGTCGAGGACCTCGCGGGTCTTGGCCTCGACGGCCTCCGTGGAGGCGAACAGCACGGTCGGGTCGAGGTTGCCCTGGAGCGCCTTGCCGGGGCCGACCCGGCGCAGCGCCTCGTCCAGCGGGACGCGCCAGTCGACTCCGACGACGTCCGCGCCGGCCTCGCCCATCAGGCCGAGCAGCTCGCCGGTGCCGACGCCGAAGTGGATGCGCGGGACGCCGTACCCGGCGACGGCCTCGAAGACCTTGGCTGAGGCGGGCAGCACCGAGCGGCGGTAGTCGGCCGGGGCGAGGGCGCCGGCCCACGAGTCGAAGAGCTGGACGGCCGAGGCGCCGGCCTCGATCTGCACCTTCAGGAACGCGGCCGTGATCCCGGCGAGCCGGTCGAGCAGGTCGGCCCACAGCTCGGGGTCGCCGTACATCATCGCCTTGGCGTTCTCGTACGTGCGCGACGGACCGCCCTCGACCAGGTAGCTCGCGAGGGTGAAAGGCGCGCCGGCGAAGCCGATGAGCGGGGTGGCGCCGAGTTCGCGGGTGAGCATGCCGATCGCCTCGGTGACGTACGAGACGTCCTCGGGCGTGAGGTCGCGCAGCTGGGCCAGGTCGGCGCGGGTGCGGATCGGGTGGGCGACGACCGGGCCGACGCCCGGCTTGATGTCGAGGTCGATGCCGATGGCCTTGAGCGGGACGACGATGTCGCTGTAGTAGATCGCCGCGTCCACGCCGTGCCGGCGCACCGGCTGGAGGGTGATCTCGGTGACCATCTCGGGCCGCGTGCACGACTCGAGCATCGGGACGCCCTCGCGGACCTTGCGGTACTCGGGCAGCGAGCGCCCCGCCTGACGCATGAACCACACCGGCGTGTGCGGCACGGGCTCGCGCCTGCACGCCTTGAGGAAGGCCGAGTCGTACGTGGCTGTCGGCAGCGTCTGGGCGTGGCCCGCGGGGCTCTCGTTCGCACTCACGACGGCAAGTCTCGCACGGCGGCGACGCGCCGAAGTCCGGGGTCCGCGGGGCACGATCCGGACAGGCGGCGCTCGCACGGGTGTCCCTCCCTGCGCGAGCGCTCCGTTCCCTTTAATCTTCCCCGCATGGCTGCGGCTCAGGGACGACTGTCGGACGGCGCTGACGGAATGGGCGACACGGAGGGGGACCGGAATGGGGGCGGTACGGCACCACTGCCGTTCAGGACCGCGGTCGACGCGCTGAGATCCGCGCGGCTGCGGCCGCAGATCGAGGTGGAGGCGACCCGCGCGCCGCAGCGACTCGCCTCGTTCGCGTACGCGCTGGAGGCGACGGTCGTCGACGACGACCAGGATCTGGCCGACGGCCGCCTGGTGCTGCTGCACGAGCCGGACGGGCACGACGCCTGGCGCGGCACCTTCCGCCTGGTGACGCTGGTGCGCGCGGAGCTGGAGCCGGAGATGGCCGCCGACCCGCTGCTGCCCGACGTGTGCTGGGCCTGGCTGACCGGCGCGCTGCAGGCGCGCGGGCTGTCCTGCGGCGAACCGAGCGGCACCGTCACGCGCGCGAGCTCGCACTACTTCGGCGGGCTGGCGGAGCGCCCGGCGGCCTCGCAGATCGAGATCCGCGCCTCCTGGACGCCCCGCGAGGGCCGGAACGGGGTGCCCGACACGGCGGCCCACCTCGCCGCCTGGTGCGATCTGCTGGCCCAGGTCGCGGGCCTGCCGCCGGCCGGTCCGGGCGACGCTTCGATCGTGACGCTGCCGCAGCGACGGGACCCGCAGGCACGCTGACCCCACTCCCCAGGCATGGCACTCCTTTGACCGTCACTTTGTCGATTCGGCCACTTTCAATCAGGACCAGGTTCTCCGACGAACCGATTCGTTCAACAAGTGATCGATCGCTTGTCCGAATTGCACAGATTGTTACTCACTAAATCGTGATCTTTCCCTAAAGGACTCCGGGTTTGGTGCCGAAGACGACTGTGACCTTGAAAGCCGTCCCGCACCCCAGGAGGCCTGGTGTCCGTTCTCCTCGAGCAGCCCGCAAGCCTGGTCGCCTACCGTCCGAACAAGCCGACCGCCATGGTGGTCGTGGCCGACCCGCGCGTCCGCTCCACCGTCACCCGCCACCTGTGGGCCCTCGGTGTGCGCGACGTCATCGAAGCCTCGTCCATCGCGGAGGCACGTCCGCGCATCGGCAACCCCCGCGACATCTGCGTCGCCGACGTCCATCTGCCCGACGGCTCCGGCCTGACCATCCTTTCGGAGACCCGCGCGGCGGGCTGGCCCAACGGCCTGGCCCTGTCCGCCGCCGACGACATCGGCGCCGTGCGCAACGCCCTCGCGGGCGGCGTCAAGGGCTACGTCGTCACCGGCACCCGCACCAACGTCGGGCTCCCCACCCGCCCCGGTGCCGCACCCATCGGCGCAGCCGCCGCCCGCATGCACCGCCGCCCCCCGGGTACCCCGAGCCACCCGGGTGGCTACCGCGAGCTCTCCGGCCGTGAGGTCGAGGTCCTGCGGCTGGTTGCGGAGGGCCAGTCGAACAAGGCGATCGGCGTCTCGATGGGCCTGTCCGCCCTGACCGTCAAGAGCCACCTCGCCCGCATCGCCCGCAAGCTCGGCACGGGCGACCGCGCCGGCATGGTCGCGGTCGCCCTGCGGACCGGCATCATCCACTGACCCGAACACCCCGCCCCACCCGCCTGCACGTCCCGCCGCCCGCTTACCCGTACATCTCCCTCATTCACGGACGTGAACGGAATCGGCCGCTGATTCCCCGCCCGTGTCCCACCTGTCGTGAACCGGAAGTTTCACCGACCTGACTGGTTTACGACCCTCAGGCGCCCGTCGACGGAACGTTACGTCGGCGGGCGCTGTCCATACACAGATACTCTTGACAGGTGACCGACGCCCAAGAGACCGCAGCAGACAGCTCACTGCGAACCACCGGAGGCGCCCCTCCGGAAGACGGCGGAACATCTCTTACGGGGGCGCCGAAACCGGAGCCGATCCCTTTGCTGGAGCCGCGCGAAGGCATCCCGCCCGTGATCGCCGACGCGAGCTCCCTGGCCGACGTGGTCGCCGCCTTCGCGGGCGGCTCCGGCCCCGTGGCCGTCGACGCCGAACGCGCGTCCGGCTACCGCTACGGACAGCGCGCCTACCTCGTGCAGCTGCGCCGCGACGGCGCGGGCACCGCGCTGATCGACCCCGTGGCCTGTCCCGACCTCTCCGCGCTCGGCGACGCGCTCACCGGCGTCGAATGGGACCTGCACGCCGCCACGCAGGATCTGCCGTGTCTGCGCGAGATAGGCATGGTGCCGACGCAGCTGTTCGACACCGAGCTCGCCGGCCGGCTCGCGGGCTTCCCGCGGGTGGGCCTCGGCGCCATGGTCGAGAACGTCCTCGGCTTCGTGCTGGAGAAGGGCCACTCCGCCGTGGACTGGTCGACCCGCCCGCTGCCCGAACCGTGGCTGCGGTACGCGGCGCTGGACGTGGAGCTGCTCGTCGACCTGCGCGACGCGCTGGAGAAGGAGCTCGACCGGCAGGGCAAGCTGGAATGGGCCCACCAGGAGTTCGACGCGATCGCCTCGGCCCCGCCCGCGGAGCCCCGCAAGGACCCGTGGCGCCGTACGTCCGGGATGCACAAGGTGCGCCGGCGCCGGCAGCTCGCCGTGGTGCGGGAGCTGTGGCAGACGCGGGACCGGATCGCCCAGCGCCGTGACGTGTCGCCGGGGAAGGTGCTCGGTGACGGCGCCATCGTCGAGGCCGCGCTCTCCCTGCCGGCCGACGTGCAGGCCCTCGCCGCGCTGAACGGCTTCGGGAACCGCATGGGGCGGCGTCAGCTGGAGCAGTGGCAGGCGGCCGTGGACCGCGCCAAGGCCCTGACGGAGGCGCAGCTGCCCGCGCCGGGGCAGCCGGTCACCGGGCCTCCGCCGCCGCGGGCCTGGGCGGACAAGGACCCGGCCGCCGCGGCACGCCTGTCCGCGGCCCGGGCCGCGGTGTCGGCCCTCGCCGAGCAGCTGAACATGCCGCAGGAGAACCTGATCACCCCGGACACCGTGCGGCGGGTCTGCTGGGAGCCGCCGAAGGTCGCCGACCGGGAGGCCGTCGCGGCGGCGCTCGCGGGGTACGGGGCCCGGCCCTGGCAGGTGGAGCAGGTGACGCCCGTCCTGGTCTCCGCGCTGTCCGCCTAGCCGTCGCCGAAGGCCGGGACGGGAAGCCCGTTCACCTGGAGGCAGAGGAAGACGATCAGGGTCGGCAGGATGACGAGGATCGCTCCTGCCGAGATCGTTTCCCAGTGGGCGCCGAAGGGTCCCTCGAAGCGGAACAGGGACGTCGAGATCACGCCAAGATCCTGCGACGGCATGCCCAGGTCGGCGGCGCGGCGGCGCTCGGGCACACGGCGATGCGCGCGGTCGCCTTCGACGAGGCGGCGCGGGCGCTGGAGCCGGCCGGGGCCTGGCAGGTCACGACCGAGTACTCGGGAGAGGCCGGGGCGCGGGCGACCCGCTCGCTGCTGACGGCCGCGCCGCCCGACGGGCCGGCCGGCCGGCCGCGATCGTCTACGACATCATGGCCGTGGCCGGGCTCTCGGTGGTGGCGGAGATGGGCCTGAGCGTGCCCGGTGACGTCTCGCTGCTGGCCTGGGACGACTCCCAGCTGTGCCGGCTCACCCGGCCCACCCTCTCGGCGAGGGGCCGGGGTCCCACCCCGTGGCCACGCCGGTGCTCACTCCGCGTGGCTCGACGGCTCCTCCCCCGGTGTGACCTTCGCCGCTTGGACCGCCGGGACTGTGCAGCTACGTTACTCATAAGTAGCATGGGCCTGAGCGCGCGCTCAGCTTGCGCCACGCAGCAGTGCAGATCCCGCACCTCTGGAGGAGAGCCATCGTGCCTCGTACCGTCAGGGACGTCGTCTTCGTCGACGGCGTCCGCACCCCGTTCGGCAAGGCGGGCCCGAAGGGCATCTACCACGAGACCCGTGCCGACGACCTCGTCGTGAAGGCGATCCGGGAGCTGCTGCGCCGCAACCCCGGGCTCGACCCCGCGCAGATCGACGAGGTCGCCATCGCCGCGACCACGCAGATCGGCGACCAGGGCCTCACCATCGGCCGCACGGCCGGCATCCTCGCGGGCCTCCCGCAGTCGGTGCCCGGCTACTCCATCGACCGCATGTGCGCCGGCGCCCTGACCGCCGTCACCACCACCGCGGGCTCCATCGCCTTCGGCGCCTACGACGCCGTCATCGCGGGCGGTGTCGAGCACATGGGCCGCCACCCGATGGGCGAGGGCGTGGACCCGAACCCGCGCTTCGTGAGCGAGAAGCTGGTCGACGAGTCCGCCCTGTTCATGGGCATGACCGCGGAGAACCTGCACGACCGCTACCCGCACATCACCAAGCAGCGCGCCGACGAGTACGCGGTGCGCTCGCAGGAGAAGGCCGCCAAGGCGTACGCCAACGGCAAGATCCAGCAGGACCTGGTGCCGATCTCGGTGCGCAACACCAACGCGGAGGTCGGTGAGACGGGCTGGGGCCTGGTCACCGCCGACGAGCCGATGCGCCCGGGCACCACGCTGGAGAACCTGCAGGGCCTCAAGACGCCGTTCCGCGTGCACGGCCGGGTCACCGCGGGCAACGCGGCCGGTCTGAACGACGGTGCGACCGCCTCGATCATCGCGTCCGAGGACTTCGCCCGCGAGCACGACCTGCCGGTGAAGATGCGCCTGGTCTCGTACGCCTTCGCGGGCGTCGAGCCGGAGGTCATGGGCTACGGCCCGATCCCGGCCACCGAGAAGGCCCTCGCCAAGGCGGGCCTGTCGATCGAGGACATCAACCTCTTCGAGATCAACGAGGCCTTCGCCGTCCAGGTCCTGGCCTTCCTGGACCACTACGGCATCGCCGACGACGACGCGCGCGTCAACCAGTACGGCGGCGCCATCGCCTTCGGCCACCCGCTGGCCTCCTCCGGCGTCCGCCTGATGACGCAGCTGGCCCGCCAGTTCGAGGAGCAGCCGCACGTCCGCTACGGCCTGACCACCATGTGCGTCGGCTTCGGCATGGGCGCGACGGTCATCTGGGAGAACCCGCACTTCGAGGGGGACAAGTGAGCACCACCGCTGAGCTTCTGAAGGGTGCGGCCGAGCTGTTCCCCGACGAGGTCGTGACGTCGGCGCACGTACGCCACCTCGACCTGCCCTACGGCGCCGGGCGCTTCGCGCTCGTCACGCTGGACAACGGCTTCGACCACACCAAGCCGACCACCTTCGGCCCGGGCTCGCTCGCGAACCTCAACACCGCGATCGACCAGGTCGAGAAGGAGGCCGCGGCCGGCGAGATCGTCGGTGTCGGCATCACCGGCAAGCCGTTCATCTTCGCCGTCGGCGCCGACCTCAAGGGCGTCGAGCTGCTGAAGGAGCACCAGGACGCGCTGGCCATCGGCAAGGGCGGCCACGAGGTCTTCAAGCGCCTCGCGGGTCTCGCGGTGCCGACCTTCGCGTACTACAACGGCGCGGCGATGGGCGGCGGCGTCGAGGTCGGTCTGCACTGCACCTACCGGACCGTCTCGAAGTCCCTGCCGGCCTTCTCGCTGCCCGAGGTCTTCCTCGGCCTGGTCCCCGGCTGGGGCGGCTGCACGCTGCTGCCGAACCTGATCGGCGCCGACAAGGCCGTCTCGGTGATCATCGAGAACAGCCTCAACCAGAACAAGCAGCTCAAGGGCAAGCAGGTCTTCGAGCTGGGCATCGCCGACGCCCTCTTCGAGGGGGCCGACTTCCTGGAGCAGTCGCTGCTGTGGACGGCGTCCGTCCTCAAGGGCGACGTCCAGGTCGAGCGCCCGGTGATCGACCGCGGCGAGGCCTGGGACGCGGCCGTCGCCAAGGGCCGCTTCATCGCGGACGGCAAGGTGCACGGCGCCGCTCCGGCCGCCTACCGCGCCCTCGACATCATCGCCGCCGCCAAGGACGGCGACCTGCAGCAAGGCTTCGACGCCGAGGACAAGGCGCTCGCCGACCTGATCATGGGCGGCGAACTGCGCTCCGGCATCTACGCCTTCAACCTGGTGCAGAAGCGCGGCAAGCGCCCGGCCGGCGCCCCGGACAAGAACCTGGCGCGCCCGGTCACCAAGGTCGGCGTGGTCGGCGCGGGCCTGATGGCCTCGCAGCTGGCCCTGCTCTTCCTGCGCCGCCTGGAGGTCCCGGTCGTCCTCACGGACATCGACCAGGAGCGCGTCGACAAGGGTGTGGGCTACGTCCACGCCGAGATCGACAAGCTGCTCGGCAATGGCCGTATCAACCAGGACAAGGCCAACCGCCTCAAGGCGCTGGTCAGCGGTGTCCTGGACAAGGCCGAGGGCTTCTCGGACGCGGACTTCGTCATCGAGGCCGTGTTCGAGGAGATCGGTGTCAAGCAGCAGGTGTTCGCCGAGGTCGAGGCCGTGGCCCCGGCGCACGCGATCCTGGCGACGAACACCTCCTCGCTCTCGGTGTCGGAGATGGCGTCGAAGCTGAAGAACCCCGAGCGGGTCGTCGGCTTCCACTTCTTCAACCCGGTCGCGATCCTGCCGCTGCTGGAGATCGTCCGCGGCGAGCAGACCGACGACGCCTCGCTGGCCACGGCGTTCGCCGTCGCCAAGAAGCTGAAGAAGACCGCGGTCCTCACCAAGGACGCCCCGGCGTTCGTCGTGAACCGCATCCTGACCCGCTTCATGGGCGAGATCCAGAACGTCATCGACGAGGGCACCCCGGTCGAGGTCGCCGAGAAGGCGATCGAGCCGCTCGGCCTGCCGATGTCGCCGCTGGTCCTGCTCGAACTGGTCGGCCCGGCGATCGGCCTGCACGTCTCGGAGACCCTCAACCGGGCCTTCCCGGACCGCTTCACGGTCTCCCCGAACCTCGCCGCCGTCGTCAAGGCGGGCAAGCGCGGCTTCTACGTCTACGACTCCGGCAAGCCGGAGCTGGACCCGGAGGTCGCCGCGCTGCTGAAGCAGGGCGACTCCGTCCTCACCGAGGAGCAGGTCCGCGACCGCGTCCTGGACGCGGTCGCGCAGGAGATCGGTCTGATGCTCGACGAGGGCGTCGTCGCCGAGGCCCAGGACATCGACCTCTGCCTGATCACGGGCGCCGGCTGGCCCTTCCACCTGGGCGGCATCACGCCGTACCTGGACCGCGAGGGCGTATCGGAGCGCGTGAACGGCAAGAAGTTCCTGGCCCCGGGCCTGGCGAGCGTCCCGGCGTAACGGGCGCACGCATGTGAGGAGGGCCTCCGCCGTTCGGGCGGAGGCCCTCCTCGCCGTTCTCAGGCCGACCAGGGCCCCAGGGGGCTGCCGACCGTGGGGGACAGCTGGCGGCGGGTGTGCAGGCGGGCGTCCGTGCCGACGACGGCGGCCACGAGCGCGCCCGCCGCGTCGTACGCCAGCGCCGGAGCCTGCGCCGCCATCCCGCCGGACTCCTGCCAGTGGGTGCCCGAGACGTTCTTGTCGCGGTCGGGCAGGGAGGTGACGAGGCGGCCGCGGCTGCCCCGGTGGGCCAGGAAGGCCTCGCGCGCGCCGCGTTCGGGGGCCCACAGCGCGGCCACGGCGCCGGTGCCGCCGTGGCCGCCGAGCCCCGCGCCGGAGCCGGGCCAGCGGCCGTCCGCGTGCTGGCGGTAGGCCATGACCTGCCCGGTGCCGGCCTCGCGGAAGTAGAGGCAGGCGCGGTTGCCGCCGGAGTCGACGGCGGTGACCCCGCCGGTGGCCGGACGGCCCGTCCGCAGGGTGTCGTCGAGGAGGAAGGGGCCGCCGGGTTCGGCCTGGTGCCAGCGCCAGACGGTGTTCTTGCCCGGCACGTACAGCTCGACCGTGCCGCGCTCGGTGGCGAGGGCGCAGCCCGCGTCCTGGACGAAGCTGCCGCCGAGGTTCTCCCACGCCAGCCAGGTGCCGTCGGCCTCCCGGCGGCGGCAGGCGATGCCCTGGTCGAAGGTGCGGACGAAGACGTACAGCCGGCCGCCCGCGTCGACCGCCGCCGAGGGGACGCCCGCCTCGCGCTGCCTGCGGCCGTCGCCCTGCGCCCAGTCGGGGTTCTCCAGGGTCTGCCAGCCGCTGAAGCCGTTGCCGCCCGGGTCCTGCGCGGTGTGCACGACGTCCACGGTGACTCCGCCGCCGACGACGTTCTGGCGGCGCAGGCCGACGAGTTCGGCCGGGCCGCCGGGCAGACCGGTGACCGCGAGCGTCGGCGCGATCCAGCCGTCGCCCAGCACGAACGGGCCCTTCCACTCGCCGCTCGCCGGACCGGTCTCCGTCCAGAAGGCGAGCCGCCCGGCCAGCACGGCGAAGGCGTTGAGCCGCCCGCCCGGGCCGAGCCGCAGCCAGTTGGTGGTCGGCGAGTAGCGGTACGCGGCGCTGTTCATGTGCGTGCTGCGGAACGGGTTGGGCCCCAGCTGGCGGTCGCCGCAGGTCTGGCAGGTGCCGTGCGGGCAGACCGTGGGCGCGTCGATGCCGCCGTAGGTCGCCAGGTACTCGGCCTTCTCGGTGATCGTGGCCGAGTCGAGGTTGTAGCCCCAGAAGCGGTTGGCGTAGGCGCGGTAGTGCTCGACGACCGGGTTGTGGCCGCCCTCCCGGTGGCGCGCGAGGGCGGCGAGCGCGAACTGGGTGGTGGTGGTGTGGTCGACGTGGTCGGAGCAGACGAACTCCTGCCGCCCGCCGTCGTGTTCGGGGTCCGGGTCCATGGTGCGCACCGTGGTGGGGCGTACGTGGCCGAGCAGGGCGGTCAGGGCGGCGATCAGCTGGTCGCGGGTGACGTGCTGGACGCCGCCGACGGTGCAGCCGTGCACCGGCAGCGTGGCCTGGGTGCGCAGGGCGCCGTCCCACAGGTCGTGCAGCCGGGTGCGGGTGCCGCGGTCGGTGGGGGCGCCCTGGTGCAGCTGGAGGAAGTACAGGCTCACCTCGTCGTGGTCGACGAGGGTGAACCGCTCGGCGGCGAACCCGGGCACCAGGTCGACGGGTTCGCGCCGCCACGGGTGGTCGCGGTCTCCGGTGGCCATCCGGGCGTACGCGGAGCGCAGCCCGCAGCCGCGCTCGGTGCTGTAGCGGGCGAAGTCCGGCTGCACGGCGGCGCGTTGGGGCTCGTTGGTGTCGACGTTGATGCCGTCGCCCTCGCCCGCGGTGACGACCACCGTGGTGATCCGGTCGCCGTCCTGGAGCGAGCGCACCAGGTCGGGGTTCATGAAGTACAGGTCGTCGTCCTGGTGGGCGACGATGTGCAGGATGGAGCGGGTGGAGTCGGTCATCGGCCCTCCTCGGCCGTCGGGTTCAGCGGGCTCGGCCGGCTCATCGGTCGACCACGTTCATGGCCATGGCGCCCGAGGCGGAGCAGTAGGGCCGCACCCACACCGGGCGCGCCGGGTGGACGACCGCGTACTGCGAGGCCTCGTCGCCGACCAGCGGCACGGACGGGTAGACGTAGGCGCCCTTGACGTCGGGGAAGTCCTCCAGCAGATGGCAGACGCGCACCTTGGACCGGTGGTACGGGTCGGGCTGCAGCCACCAGTCCCAGTCCTCCCAGCGCTCCAGCCGGTGGTCGACGACGTGGCGCAGCGGCGCCTCGGCGCGGAAGGCCTGGCGGCCGAGGACCTCGACCGGCACGGTGAAGGTGCGGCTGTGGCGGCCGCGGCGGCTGACGATGAACAGCGCGCCGGGCTCGATCCGGCGTCCGCCGGTCAGCACGCCGCGCACGGTGATGGCACCGTCCGCCGACTCGACCCGGGTGCACTCCGCGTGCTCCTCGCGGACGACGGTGCGCAGCATCAGCCGGCCGTTGGGCTGGGCGTAGGGCAGGTTCCAGCCGATCGGGCCGGACGGGGGCCGGGCGATCAGGCGGGCGCGGGCGTCGATGAGGGCGCGGGTGTCGCGGACGCCTGCCTTCATGTGGACGGGCGAGGACTTGGGGGCGCTCATGGTGACCTGCCAGCGCCCGTCTCCGAGGTCGTCGAGGGCGGAGGGGGTGAGGACGGCGGTGTAGCGGGTGCCGCCGTTGTCCAGGTCCTTGCGGGAGGTGCGCAGCGGCAGGTCCGGGCGGGCGTCGCCGTCCGAGGGCTTGTGGCGCAGCACGAACCGCCAGCGGCGGCGCCCCTCGTCGGGCCCGTCGGCGGAGAACCGCAGCCAGCCCGCGTCGTCTGCGGTGACGTCCACGGTGGCCGCGCCGAGCGAGACGGGCGGCACGGTGAGCTGGTCGGCGCCGGCCGTGCGGGGGCCGGCAGGGGTGCGGTAGCCGCGCTCGGCCGCGGCGCGGCGGCGGGCCGCGTCCTCGAACAGCTCGACGTAGCGGCCGGCGACGGCCGCGGGGTCGAAGCGGGTGGCGTTGCGCAGCGCGGCGGCGCCCATGGCGCGGCGCACCGGTTCGTCGGCCATCAGGCGGCGCAGTCCCTGGACGATGCCGTCGACCTCGCCGTTGGGCACGAGGAAGCCGTCCTCGCCGTGGCGCAGGATCTCGCGGGGGCCGACGGGGCAGTCGGTGGAGACCACGGGCAGTCCGCAGCGCATCGCCTCGACGAGCGTCATGCCGAAGGACTCGGCGCTCGAGGTGACGGCGGCGATGGAGCCCTTGGCCCACTCGGACTCGATGGGCGAGAAGCCGCCCATGAGCAGCACCCGCCCGGTCAGGCCGAGTTCGGTGACGAGCGCGCGCAGCTTGCCGGCCTCGCCGCCGTCGCCGTAGATGCGCAGCTGCCAGTCGGGGAAGTCCTGGGCCAGTTGGCCGAAGGCGCGGATGAGGAGGTCGTAGCGCTTGATCTGGTGCATGCGGCCGGCGCTGACGACGACCTTGTGCGAGCAGTCGGACGGCGTCACGGCCGGTTCGGGCACGCTGTTGGGGATGCCGACGACGGGGATGCCGGGGATCGGCGTGTTCTCCATGAAGGAGCGGGCGTCGGCGTCGGTGACCGTCGTGATGGCGTCGAGCCTGGGGTAGACGCGGGCCATCTCGGCGCGCACCGCGGGCGGGATCGCCAGGTGCGTCATGTGCTCCTGGGCCACGCGCAGGGCGCCGTCGCGGGTGTGGGCGGCGACGAAGAGGTTGAGGCTCGGGCGGGTGCCGACGACGACGTCGGCGGACGTCCGCTGCAGGTCCCGGATGATGCGCCCGTCGGTGAAGCGGCTGTACTGCGCGTAGAACTCCTCCTGGCGCGGCACCACTTCACTCGGTTCGTCGCTGCCGGCGGCGCCCTTGTCGGCGGAGCCGGGGCGCAGGTCGACCAGGGCGCGGACGGTGATGCGCGGGGAGATCTCGAACTTGGTGGCGGTGGTGCGCCGGAACACCGAGACGATCTCCACGTCGTGGTGGACGGAGAGCGCCTCGGCGAGGTTGATGACCGTGCGGTTGGTGCCGCCGATGCCGTAGATGTTGTTGATCAGGAAGGAGATCTTCACCGGACCTGGGGCTCTTTCATCTCGTGACTCTCCTTCTTCTCGAAGGGGGACGGCACCGGGTAGTAGGTCCGCAGGAAGCGGCTGAGCATCGCCGTCTGGCGCTCGACGTCGTGGCCGTCGGAGAGGGTGTCGTTGATGCAGAACGCCTGCCGGTCGCGGCGGGCGAGCAGGATGCCGAGCCGGCGCTGGATCTCCGGCTTGGCGAGGTCGAGGTAGGCGAAGGTGATGTTCGAGGGGACGGCGCGGCCGGTGAAGTAGGCGTAGTAGTGGTAGAGCGAGGACGGGATGGAGATGTCGGCGGCGCTGCGGAAGCGGCTGTGCGAGGTGCGCCGGTGGTCCTCGGCGAACTCCCCCTCGATCTCCGCCAGCACGCTGCGTCGCAGCGCGTAGGGGGCGTGCCGCAGCTTCTGCACGATGGCGCTGCCGA
Source organism: Streptomyces sp. NPDC057616 (assembly GCF_042800575.1). NCBI lineage: Bacteria > Bacillati > Actinomycetota > Actinomycetes > Kitasatosporales > Streptomycetaceae > Streptomyces > Streptomyces sp. NPDC057616. The sequence goes on along the minus strand of NZ_JBHVGU010000012.1, from coordinate 10,945 downwards.
AGTGGTCCTGGAGCAGGCGGCGGTTGTTCTTGCCGGCCGCGTCGACCGGCCGGTCCACGGGGGTCAGGTCCCAACGCGGCACCTGGGACGGGGAGAAGAAGGTGCGGGTCATGCCGTTGGACAGGAAGAAGTCCTGCGGGGTGACGGGGCTGCCCAGGAACATGTCGTCGTTGAAGTACAGGAAGTGCTCGGACAGGCCCTTGATGTGGTGCAGCCGGCTCTCGATCGCGTGCGAGTTGAAGGTGGGCAGCGCGGCCGGGTCGTCGAAGATCTCCGAGTGGTCGACGACCGTGAGGCGGTGGTGGGCGTCGTTGAGCCAGGCCGGTCGCTGACGGTCCGTCACCACGTAGACGTGGCGCACCCAGGGCGCGTTCTGCTCCAGCGCCCGCAGGGAGTAGCGCAGTTCGTCGCGGCTGATGTAGCGGGCGGCGTTGGCGGACTCGGTGTGGTAGCCGTGGTCGCCGTAGGCGCCGCGCCGCCGCTGCCACTCGGGGTCGCTGCCGTCGACCCAGGTGTAGACGACGTCGACCGGGAAGCGCACGTCCTCGGGCAGCGGGTCGGCGCAGGGCCGGATGGTGCGCACCGAGCGGGTGCGGCGGGTGTGCAGGGCGGCGAAGCCGGTGAGCCGGCTGATCGGGACGGTGACACGCGGCTCGTCGAGGGCGACGTCCTCGGTGACCCGGTTGGGGCGCGGCGCGTGCAGCCGCCCGTCCTCGGGCCGCCAGAACTCGATGTCGCAGCCGTGCTCCAGGCCGAGGACCAGGGAGCCGGCCGGGTCGCTCCACACCATGCCGACGCGCAGCACCGCGGCGTGGCGCGCCAGTTGGCGGCCGGCCCGGGAGCCGGCCAGCACGATGCGGCCCTGCGCGGCCTCGCCCCGGCAGGCGCGCAGATAGACGGGACTGCGCTCGGCGCACCGCCGCAGCACCTCGCCGACCCGCTCGCGGTCGGCCTCGGCGACGGCGAGGCAGGAGCGGAAGTCGGAGCTGCCGCGCACGGCGAAGTAGTCGACGCCGGTCTCCTCCAGGGCGGTGACGACCAGTTCGAGGTTGGCCTCGCGCAGGCCGAGCGGCGACACGGTCGGGCGGACCAGCGCGATCCGCGCGCCGTGCCCGGCGAGGGCGGCAAGCCGCTCCCCCGCGCCGAACAGGTGCGGCCAGCGGTGGCGGGCCCGCGCGCCGCGGACGACCCGGGCGAACAGGTTCACGGAGTGCAGCCGGCGCAGCAGCTGCTTGAGCGCCGCGCGCAGGCGCAGCGGCACGCGGCGCGCGATCCGGCGTCTCAGGCCCGCCGGTACCAGGGTGCGGTACGCGCCGACCGCCGCGGAGGCCTCGGGATTGCCCATGCTCACGGCTGGTTGACCGCCTCGTCGTCTGTGTCGGTGGCCCGGCCGCCCTCGAAGACGCTCGGCACGGGGAAGTAGCGGTGCAGGAAGCCCAGGACGGCCTTGGTGCCGCCGCGGGCGCGTGCCTCGTCGGTGCCGAGGCCGAGCAGCTGGATCTGCTGGCTGTCCCGGCGCACCAGCAGCCGCTCCAGGTGGGTGGCGATGCCGGGCAGCGCGGCGTGCAGCGCCACGGTGGCCTCGCCGGAGGGGTCGGCCAGGCCGGAGGTGTGCCCGAAGTGGTGGACCACTCCGTCCAGCGGATGCGTGCCAGGTACCCCAGGCAACCATTGCCCGTCGTCGAGCGGCAGCGGCGCGGCGCCGGTCTCCGCGAGCCGGGCGAGGGTCTCGACGCGGTGCGGCTGGGGGCCCTGGGCGTAGCCGTGGGCGGCCACCCGGCCGGTGGCGGCGTACGCGGTGCGGGTCCACGGGGCGAACGACTCCTGGGCGTTCCAGGGGCCGCGCCGGGGGCGGGTCGCGCCGCTCGGCGTGAAGTAGTCGAAGGGACGGACCGGCCGGCCGAGCAGGGCGCCGGGGCGCAGCAGCAGGAAGTGGTCGGCGAGGTCGGGCAGCAGGTGCAGGTGCCACTCGGAGCCGGGCCGCGCGCGGACGACGGTGAGCCGGTCGCCGGCGCGCAGCCAGGCCGGCGGCTCCGCCTCGGCGACCACGTGCACGACGTCCACCCACGGCGCGTACTGGTGCAGGGAGCGCAGCGCGGCGCGCAGCAGCTGCTCGCCCCACGGGGTGGCGTGCTGCCACAGCAGGACCGCGTCGACGGGGAAGGTGATCTCCTCGAGCCGCAGGACGTCGAAGTTCTCCAGCGTGATCGTCGGCTCCAGGTCGCCGTCGATGTCGGAGTAGCCGGAGAGCCGGTCCAGGCCGATCTCGACGCCGGGGGCGTCGCTGGGCACCGCGCGCTGCACGCGGTTGGGACGCGGGCCGATCAGCCGCTCCGCGGCCAGGTCGGTGTTGGCGGTCCAGAACTCGATCTCGATGCCCTGGTCCTCGCCCACCCAGAGGTTCTCGGTGGGCTCGGTGCGCAGCCAGGTCAGGCGGATCACCTTGGCCTTGGCGTAGTTCTTCCACGCCTTCACATGGCTGCCGGGCAGCTCGCGGGTGTCGCTCTGGGCGGGCGAGACGGAGACGACGTATCCCGTGTGTTCCTCCAGCAACGCGCGTAGTACGCGGCGCACGGCCTTCTTGTCGTTGTGGTCGACGGCCAGGCAGATCCGCCGGTCGTCGAGCGCGGGCACCGCGAACCAGGGGATCTCGGCCGCGTCCAGGGCCTGGGTGACCAGGTCGTGGTCGAGGCGCCGGGCCAGGTCGGTGGTGAGGCCGGTGTGCACGTGCGCGACCCGGCCGTCGGGTGCCTGGGTACGGCGCTCCGAGTGGCCGAGCCCGGCCCTGCGCACCCGGCGCAGGGCGCGCCGGTGCAGCCGGGCCTCGCGGCGGCTCAGGGTGCGCGCGAGGCGCCGCTTGACCTTGCGCCGCACCCGCACCGGGACGGTGGTGGCGGCGGCGGAACGGACGGGCTGGGGAACGAGGCGTTTGTAGACGTTGGAGGCGGAGCTCATGGACGTCGGGTCCGACACGTCATGAACTCCGATTCATCTCTCGTGGGGGCTTGGGGTGGGGAAGTAGGCGTTGAGGAAGCCGTCCAGCAGCTCCTGCTGCGCCTCGATGTCCTCGGGTGTCGAGAACGCGTCGTTGAGGCAGAAGGAGTCCTGGTCACGGCCGTCCAGCAGCCGCTGGAGCCGGTCCGCCAGGTCCGGCACCGCCAGCTGGAGGTAGGTGAAGGGCATCGATCCCGGTTGCGCCCGGCCGGTCAGCGCCGCGTAGTACAGCGCGAAGGACGACGTGGGCGACAGGTCGGTCATCGCGCGGAAGCGGCTGGCCGCCGTACGGGCCCAGGCCTCGGGGAAGTCCCGTTCGGCCTCCTCCATGGCGGAGCGGCGCAGGGCGTACGGGATGTGCTCCATCGGCTGGGTGATCACTCTGCCGAAACGTTCCAGCAGCAAAGCCCGGTTGTTCTTGCAGGCCGCGTCGACCGGGGTGTCGGTCTCCACCACCGGGCCCTGCGGAATGCGGTTGCGCGAGGGGAAGTAGCGGGCCGTGCCGCTCGGCGTGAAGAAGGCGTGCGGGGCCACCGGGCGGCCCATGAACATGTCGTCGTTGAAGTACAGGAAGTGCTCGGCCAGGCCCTCGATGTGGTGCAGCTGCGACTCGATGGCGTGCGAGTTGAACACCGGCAGCACCGACCGGTCGCGGAAGATCTCGCGGTGGGTGGCGATGCGCACGCCGGGCAGGTCCTCGCGCAGCCACGGCGGGACCTGGTCGTCGGTGACGATGTGGACGTTGCGGATCCAGGGCGCGAACAGGTGCAGCGAGCGCACCGAGTAGCGCAGCTCGTCGCGGCTGATGAAGCGCGCGTCGCTCGCCGACTCGGCGTGGTAGACCTCGCCCTTCGCCTGCGCCTTGCGCTGCTTCCAGGCCGGGTCGTTGCCGTCGACCCAGGTGTAGACCGCGTCGACCGGGAAGGCGATGTCGTCCGCGCAGTTCACCAGGAACTCGGAACGGGTGGCGAGGGCCGGCGCCAGGTGCTGCGGGGTCCAGTCCGATACGAACCGGCTGAACAGTCTGGCGGCGCCGAGGACGTTCGGGGCGTCGGCAGCGACGGCCCAGGTGGCCCGGTTGGCGCGGGGTGCGACGAGGTAGGTGCCGTTGCGCTGCCAGAACTCGATGGCGCAGCCGTACTCGTGGCCGAGCAGCAGGTGCCGGCCCGGGTCGGTGCGGTACCAGCTGACCTGCAGGACGCGTGCCGTGGCGACCTCGCGCCAGGCCCTGGGGTCGCGGGAGGAGACGGGCTTGGACGGGCGGGGCGCGTCCGGGTCGATCACGCTCAGGTGCCCCGGGAACTGGCTCAGCCCGCGGAACACCACGCCCAGCACCCGCTCCCGGTCCTCCTCCGCGACGGCCACGACCGTGCCGTGGTCGGCGGTGCCGCGGACGGCGAAGTGGGGGACGCCGGCCGTGTCGAGCAGGGCGGTGAGGGCGGACCGGTTGGCCTCGCGGGCCGACAACGGTGTCAGACCGGGCTCGACGTAGACGTCACCGTGCTCCGCGGTGACCGTGGTGGGCGCGGCCTGCGCGGTGGGCCGCGATGCGGTGCCGCCCCGGGCCGTACGGCCCCCGGCTGCGCCCGGCACCTGGCCGACAGCATGATCGGAAACGGTCGTCACGCCGCTCGCCCCCCACGGGCCGACGCACGCACCAGCACAGCCACCCCTCCCTCTCCTCACCCGGCAGGGCCGAAGTGAGTGCTGGTGGCCGCTCGCCTTCGTGCCCCCCGGCTCGATGTGCGACCACGTAGGCGACGGCAAAAAGCCATCACCGGTTCATACCGAAAACTTAACCTTCACAGGACCGGCACATCATCAGCAAGCGCATACACCGCTGTCAACACCAGTCAGAAATGACAGAAAACACATACAACCCTTAACCAACTCCGAACGTCTGATGACTGGTGGACGACCGTCCGCCACCGCTGACGGGCCCGGCCTCTCCCCCCACTCGTGCCCCGAGCCATTTGGTCGAGTGAGAGAGGACCGACGCACATGACGCACGCCCAGACGGAGACGGGCACCCCGGAAACACGGCGGGCCCCGTCGCGCCGCCGGGGCAGGCCGCCGCGGCGGCGCCGTCGGGTCTGGCGCTGGATCGCCCTGAGCCTGGTCCTGCTCGTGCTGGCGGCGGGTGGTGTCGGCTACTGGCTGTACAGCGACCTGAACGGCAACATCAAGGGCGTCGACCTGAACAAGGCGATCGGCGGCAACCGTCCCGAGAAGCTGCCCACGTCGGGGCAGAACCTGCTGGTCCTGGGCTCGGACTCGCGCTCCGGCGCCAACGCGTCGCTGGGCACGGGCAACGTCTCCGGGGCGCGTTCCGACACCGCGCTGGTGATCCACGTGCCCGAGGGGCGGCAGAAAGCGGTCGCTGTGAGCATCCCGCGCGACACGCTGGTGACGCGGCCCGCGTGCACGGCGAAGGACGGGTCGGCGCTGCCGTCCGCGAAGCGTGTGATGTTCAACTCGGTGTACTCGATCGCGGGCCCGGCGTGTGTCGTGAAGACGGTCGAGCAGATGTCGGGCGTCCGGATGGACCACTTCGTCGAGATCGACTTCTCGGGCTTCAAGGGGCTGGTCGACGCGATAGGCGGGGTCGACATCACCGTCGACCAGGAGATCCACGACAAGTCCAGTGGCCTGAACCTGACGGCGGGCGAGCACCGGCTGGACGGCACGCAGGCGCTGCAGTTCGTCCGCACGCGGCACGGCATCGGTGACGGCAGCGACCTCGGGCGGATCGGGCTTCAGCAGCAGTTCCTGATCGCGCTGCTGAGCGAGATCAAGAAGCAGGACCTGCTGGGCAGCCCCACGAAGACGTTCAAGATCGCCGACAGCCTCACCGAGTCCCTCACCACCGACTCCGGGCTGGCCTCGCTCACCAAGCTCGCGGGCTTCGCCCGCAGCATGAACGGCATCGACCCCTCCACGATGGAGACGATCATGCTCCCGGTGAAGTACGACACCCAGGACCCCAACCGCGTGGTCGCGGCCCAGCCCCAGGCCGACCAGCTCTGGAAGGCCCTGCGCACGGACAAGGAAATCCCGGCGTCGGCGAAGAAGTCCCCGGCACGGGGCGGGGGAACCGGCGCGAGCTCCTGACGGAGGGGCTTGGCGGCGGGGCTGTTTCGGGCGGGGGTGTTGGCGCGGCCTCCGCAGACGGGGTGGCTGCGCGCGGACGGGTCGTCTTCGCGGTCGCCCCGCGATGCCGTCACGGACGGGTCGGCCTTGCGCCCGGCACGGCTGGGCGGGGGCGGGCCTGGATCGGGCGGGGCGGCGGGTGCCCCTGTCGCGCGAGGTGGTCGACCGCGGCGGCTGCCGCTGCCGCCAGGGCCTGGTGCGAAAGTCCCGTCGTCCGCCCGAAGGGGCGGGCCCGGCGGCGTCCGGTGCGTGCTCTCGGCGTGCCTGGCGCAGGCCCTCGTACTGGACGTGCTCGGGTCTGTGCGAGGTGCGGCGAGGGCACGTGCCCGGCGTCGCCGGGCAGGCGGGACCTTCGCAACAGGCCCTGGGGGCGGGCAGGCGGGCCGCGCGGAAGGGACAACTCGGCGCGGTCGGCTCGGACCGGGCATGACACGAGCCTGCTTCGGACGGGCCGGCTCTGCGGCTGACGCGGACGGGGATACGACGGCTCGGCAGCCAGGGCGACTCGGCGCGGACAGCACCGACGCGGCCGCCTGCCCGCTCCGCGGGCCGCGACCCGATGCGATCGTGGTCGGGCAGCGGTCGGTGTGAGGTGGTGCTGCGGCGGCGCGCTCGGCCCGGCCGCCCGGAGGTACGCGGGGCGATCCAGACCCTCAGGACAGCCCAGCCCGCTCACCTCCGCCAGAGGTTCGCCGGGGTCCGGGTCCTCAGAACGGCACCGGCAGCTCGCGTCCGCCGGGACCGGGCCGCGCCATCACATCCGCCAGGAAGTTCACCGCGGCAACCCGGAGCCTCAGGACAGCACCGGCAGCTCGCGTCCGCCAGGACGGGGCCGCCCGCTCGCCCCCGCCGGAACGGCCCCTCCCCGCCCCCTCTCAGACCCGTAGCGAAGGCGAGAGGGCCAGGCCCGGGCCGTTGGACTGGCGGGCAATGTGGAGGGTGCCGTTGTCGGACACGGTGGCCAGGACCACGCGGCCGTGAGTGTCCAGGGACAGGGCGGGGGGTGTGGTCGAGTGCTCGCCGGTGGGGGACCACCACAGGCCCGCCTGTTCGTTCTCCGTGCCGCACGCCGTCAGCATGACCTGGCCGTCGGGGCCGCGATGGGCCAGCACCGTGCAGTCGTAGCCGTCGAGCGACGCCCGCAGCAGGGCGAGCGGCTCCGCCGCCGGGGCTCCCCCGAGCGGGATCAGCCAGCCGCCCGGACGGTGCGCGATCAGCTGCCGCGTGTCCCGGTCGGTCCAGTAGTACGTCGCCCGGTCCGGCGCCGTCTCCAGCGCCGCCGCCGTCCCCGGCGCCACCTGCAGCGCGATGTTCGGCTCCTGCCGGAAGTCCCCGTCGGGCTCGGCCTGCCGCCACCACATGGCGTCCTGCCCGCCGCCCGCCAGCACCTCGATGCGCCCGGACGCGTGCGCCGCCACCGCGAGCCCGTCCTGCACCCCGCTGCCCTTGAGGTCCTCCCAGGCCAGCCACTTCCCGGTCGGCCCCTCCCGGCGCAGCATCAGGCCGCGCCCCGCGTTGCGCACGAAGACGTGCACCCGCCCCGACCCGCTCACCGCTCCCACGGGTATGCCGAACCGCGCGGCCTTCTCCCGGTCCTTGTGCGGATTGCCCAGCGAGCGCCACTCGGTGACCGGGCGGCCCGTCTGGTACTGGATGGCGTGCACGATGTCCACGGCCGGCGGCCCGTCGCCCTTGCGCACCTCGCGCCGCCCCAGGAAGTGCACGTAGGTGTCCGCGCCCTGGACCACCGACAGATGGGTCAGGTCCGCGACGGGGAAGAACTCGGGGCCCGTCCACTCCGGACCGCCCGGCCGGCTCTCGGTCCACCGCAGCAGCCCGCCGCGGGTGCGGCCGTAGGCGGTCAGCCGCCCGTCCTTGCCGAGCACCAGCCAGCGCCCGTCCACGGACGCCTCCGCCGCGTGCCGCCCGTCCTCCCGGCGCACGACGACGCGGTCGGCAGCTCTTCGTCGGGCGGCGCCGCGCCCGGATCCGGTCCGCATGACGTGGCCCGCCCCTTCCTTCCCGCCCGGCGCGGCCGACGTGCCGATCCCCGAACACCTGTCGCAGGGGAGGCCGAGCGCGCCCATCATAGGTCGAACACCGGACGAACACGGTGTGACCGAGACGTGGACGGCCGTCACCCGCCTCCCGGACCCGACCCGGACGTCGGGGACATACCCCCGCCGGGCCTCCCGGGGCCGTCACACCTCCCGCCAGGCCTCCAGCGCCAGGCCCGTCTCGTCCTTGCGCCGCGTGACCAGCAGCTGCCCGGCCGAGGCGGACAACGTTGCCGCCGCCACCCGCCCTTGCTCGTCCGTCGCCAGCGACACCCCTGCGTCCGAGGGGAGTTGAGGCCCCGACTCCGTCCACCACGCTCCCGCCGACTCCTGCTCGGTGGGGTACGCGGCGAAGGCCACACGCCCGCTCGACGAGCGCTGGGCGAGCAACGTGCAGTCGTGGCCGTCGAGTTCGCAGCGGATCGCGGCGACCGGTCCCGGGCCGGCGGACGGCAGCAGGACGACCGGCTTGCCGCCGGGACGCCAGGCGCACAGGTCGCCGGCGTCGTCGGTGTAGAAGAGGGTGGTGCTCTCCGGGGAGGTGGCGAGGGCGCGCAGCGTGCCGGGCCGGACCGGGGCCTCCATCGCCTCCTCCAGGGCCGGCTGCGCCCCCGGCTCCTCCTGCCGCCAGTGCAGGATGCCGCCGGGGACGGCCGCGTACGCCTCGACCCGACCGGACTCCCCCGTCACGGCCGCCAACTCCCCTTGCACCTGGCGCCCCTTGAGGTCGCGCCAGGGATCCCAGCCGCCCTTCTCCTTCTGCGCGAGCATGCTCACCCCGCCGCCCCGGTTGCGTACGAATACATGGGCGCGCCCTTGGGCGTCGACCGCGACGGCCGGGGTGCCGGTCTCCTCGCCCTTCTTGTTGGGATGCCCGATCGGGTTCCAGTCGAGGGCCGCGAGCCGGGGCCGGAAGTGGGTGGAGTGGACGAGGCCGGACTCGCCGGCAACGGTGGGCCGCCAGGCGACCAGGTGGGCGTAGGCGTCCTGACCCTGGCCGACGGCCTGGGAGGCGAGCAGCTTCTGGCCGCCGCCGATCCTGCGCGCGGGCAGCCACGGGCCCCCGGGTCCGCGCTCCGCGCGGCACAGGACGGCGTCGTCCGTCGGAAGGTAGACACTGAGCCGGCCGTCGCGGCCGCGTATGAGCCAGTCGCCGTTCACCGGTTCACCTTAAGCGGGCGGGTACACGCACCGCGTCCCGGCCCCCCCGGGTGACGCACGGTTCCGGACGGGTCCCGCGCGCACGGTGGGGCACTCGGCGGGCAGGCTGTTCCCAGCAACCACCGCACGAGTGCAGACCCCGTACGAGTAAGGAAGCCGACCTCATGACCGACCAGCTCACCGTGAGCGTCCTGGGCACGGGCATCATGGGCGCCGCGATGGCCCGCAACATCGCCCGCGCCGGACACACCGTCCGCGTCTGGAACCGCACCGCCGCCAAGGCCGAGCCGCTCGCCGCCGACGGGGCACAGGTGTGCCTCTCCCCCGCCGAGGCGGTCCAGGACGCCGACGTGGTCCTCACCATCCTCTACGACGGCCCGGCCGCCCTGGCGGTGCTGCGCGAGGCCGCCCCCGCGCTGCGCCCCGGCATGGTCTGGATGCAGTCGACCACCGCGGGCACCGAGGCCATCGGCGACCTCGCCGCCTTCGCCGCGGAGCACGGACTCGTCTTCTACGACGCTCCCGTGCTCGGCACCCGCCAGCCCGCCGAGGCCGGCCAGCTGACCGTGCTGGCCGCAGGACCCGTCGAGGGCCGCAAGACCGTGGAGCCGGTGTTCGAGGCGGTCGGCGCGCGCACCGTGTGGACCGGCGAGGACGGTGCGGCGGGCAGCGCGAGCCGGCTGAAGCTGGTGGCCAACAGCTGGGTGCTCGCGGCCACCGCGGCGGCCGGCGAGATCCTGGCGCTGGCGAAGGCGCTCGGCGTCGACCCCGCGAACTTCTTCGACCTCATCGCCGGCGGCCCGCTCGACATGGGCTATCTGAAGGCCAAGGCGACGCTGGTGCTGGAGGGCAAGCTCACGCCGGCCAGTTTCGCGGTGGACACCGCGGCCAAGGACGCCCGGCTGATCGTCGAGGCGGGGCGGCGCAACGGCGTCCGGCTGGACGTCGCCGCCGCGAGCGCGGAGCGCATGGAGCGGGCCGCCGCGCAGGGCCACGCCGACGAGGACATGGCCGCCGCGTACTTCGCCAGCTTCGACGAGAGCGGGAAGCAGGGCGAGGGCGAGAACGGGAAGCAGGGCGGCTGACGCATGGCGGGGGATGCCGAAGGCGGCGCACCGCTGCTCCTGGTCGTCGACGCAGCGAACGTCGTCGGGTCGGTCCCCGACGGCTGGTGGCGCGACCGGCGCGGGGCCGCGGAACGCCTCCGCGACCGGCTGGCGGCCGACGGTCTGCCGGGCCACGCCGGTCCCGTGGAGATCGTCCTCGTGGTGGAGGGGGCGGCACGCGGCGTGGAGTCCGTGCCCGGCGTACGGGTGGAGTCGGCGCCCGGCAGCGGGGACGACCACATGGTCGCCCTGGTGGCGGGCGCGGCCGGGCGGTCCGTCCTGGTGGTGACGGCGGACCGGGAACTGCGCCGGCGCGTGCGGGAGCTGGGCGCGGAGGTGTCCGGACCGCGGAGCGTCCGGCCTTAGCGCCGCACCCCGCACACCCACGGGACCCCCCCCCCCCCCCCCCCGAAGACGGGGGGGGCACGGGGGGGTGGGGACTGGGGTACCCTTTTGCCCCCCCCCTCCCCCTTTCGG
>NZ_JBHVGU010000011.1:184173-252163 GCF_042800575.1 Streptomyces sp. NPDC057616 | reverse complement strand
GCGGCGAGGCCGGCCGGCGGGCCCTGCGGGCGGCCCTCACCGCCCCGCAGGCGACCGCAGCGGCGGCCGGCGGGTCCGCGGCGGGACGGGACGCCTCTCTGAACGCCGCCGCCGACGACGCCGAGGAACGCGCGGTCGCCGCGGCCGACGAGGCGGGGTGGGGCGTCAGTTGTTCCAGGACTCGTCGTACGGGTCCTTCGGCGTCGGGACCGGCTTCGACGCCGTGACCCGGAGATAGGGGATCGGGCGGCCGTTCACGGGGTCCTTGGTCTGCCGGGCGGTGTAAGTCCCCGTCACCTGGAGCCACTTGTCCGGCTGGAGCACCGGGGGGATCGTGCCGGTCAGGGCGATCTTCACCGGCTGGGCGTCGGCGGCACAGCAGTTGAGGGCCATACGCACCAGGTAGGGGTGGCCGGCCTGGTCCAGGGCGACGAATCCGGTGACCTCGACCTCGCGGCCGCCGATGGAGCGGCCGTGGTCGTAGACCGCGCGGGTCGCGTAGTCGACGACGGTCAGCGGCAGCGGGTTCGAAGCCGGCAGGCGGTTGTAGCCGTACGGCTGCTGCAGCGCCGTACCGGTGCGCATCGCGCTGTACGAGCCGAGGGCCGGCGGGGCGACCAGGATGAGGGCGAGGAGGGGGAGGGCGAGGAGCCAGGCGACGCGGGGTTCACGGTGGACGTGGCCGTGACCGTGATCGCCGTGTCCCTCGTGGGTGACGTGGCCGTCGTCGTGCCCCTGCTCGTTGCCGTGACCGCCGTCGTGCCCGTCCGCGTGGGCGGGCCTGGCGCGGCCCCGCCACTCGTACCAGACGGTCGCGAGCGCCGCCGCGATCAGCACCGCGCCGGACAGGAGCAGCAGCGGCTGCAGTCCCGCCTTCACGTAGCGCAGGTAGAGGTTGGTGAAGCCCGCGTGCAGCAGGGCCGCGCCGAGCAGGAACAGGACCGCCGCCTGTGCCTGGCGGTTCACAGGAGCACCGCCCCGGTCAGGACCGCGCCCACGATCGCGAGGGCGAAGGTGGCGGGCGCGAACCGCAGCGCGAAGCCCCGGCCGAACGTGCCCGCCTGCATCGCGAACAGCTTCAGGTCGATCATCGGGCCGACGACCAGGAACACCAGCTTGGCCGTGAGCGAGAACTGGGTGAGCGACGCCGCCACGAACGCGTCCGCCTCCGAGCAGATCGACAGCAGGACGGCGAGGACGGCCAGCGCCAGGATCGCGACCAGCGGGTTGTCCGCCGCCGTGCGCAGCCAGCTCGCCGGGGCGACCGCCTTCAGGGTCGCCGCGGCCATCGCGCCGATGACCAGGAAGCCGCCCGCGTGCATCACGTCGTGCCGGACCGAGTCCCAGAACGCGGCGCCCTTGCCCTGGCCCTCGTGGTGCGGGCGCTCCGGCGGGCGCAGCCAGTCGGTACGGCCCAGGCGCTGCCACAGCCAGCCCATCACACAGGCCACCAGCAGGCTGCCGACGAAGCGGGCGAGAACCATCTCCGGGTTGCGGGGGAAGGCGACCGCGGTCGCCGTCAGCACGATCGGGTTGATCGCCGGGGCGGAGAGGAGAAAGGCCAGCGCCGCGGCCGGGGTGACGCCCCGCCGGACCAGCGCCCCGGCGACCGGCACGGACGCGCACTCGCAGCCCGGCAGCACCGCACCCGCCATCCCGGCGACCGGCACCGCGAGCGCGGGCCGCTTCGGCAGCGCGCGGGCGAAGAACGACGCCGGCACGAACACGGCGATGGCGGCGGAGAGCAGCACGCCGAGGACGAGGAAGGGCAGCGCCTGGACGAGCACGGCCACGAAGACCGTCATCCAGCTCTGCATGACGGGCGCGGAGAGCGCGCCGCGGATGGGTCCCTGGAGCACCACCAGCACCAGGAGCAGCACGATCAGGACGAGGGACTTGGTGTCGGCGGACTTCGACTCGGTCGACTTCGTGTCCACAGCATCCGTGTGGGCGGTGTCGGCGGTGTGGGTGGGTTCGGTGTCGGGTGATCGTGTGTCCGGGCCGCCGGCCACCGCCGAGTGACGGTCCGCCGACGGCGGGACTGCTCTGGTGAGGGCCACGTGCGAGGTACCTCCGGTGGTACGAAAGGGCGCTGGATTCCCTCCCCTTCGGTACGCCCGGAAAGCGGCCCCTGTTCAGTCGTTTCTGGAACCACCCGTCTCTTTGGGGCAGTCTTTTCCCTCGTGGCGAGCGTTCCGAATCAAGGGCAGCCGGGCGATGACGGGTCCGCGCACATGGTCGTGTGCGGCGACGACGGACTGGCGCACAGACTCGCCGCCGAACTGCGGGGTGTCTACGGCGAGCAGGTCACCCTCGTCGTACCGCCCTCCGAGCGCGGTGTGCGCACGCAGGTGGTCGGGCGGGCCCGGGCGACCACGGCGGCGCTGCTCGACCGGGTGGTGAACGCGACCGTCAACCGCGCGGGCGCCGCGGCCTCCGAGCCCGTGGGAACCGCCCAGGTCATGGCGGCCGCCGAGCCGACCGAGGAGGCGCTCGGCGCGGCGGGCGTGGAGCGGGCCGCCGCGCTGGCGCTCGTGTACGACGACGACGAGACCAACATCCGCGCCGCCCTCACCGCACGCCGGCTCAACCCCAGGCTGCGGCTGGTCCTGCGGCTCTACAACCGGCGGCTCGGCCAGCACATCGAGGAACTCCTCGACCAGGCCGCCGCGTTGGCCACGGGCAACGGCGACGGCGCCGGCTCCGACGCCTCCACGACCGTGCTGTCCGACGCCGACACGGCCGCACCGGCGCTCGTCGCCACCGCCGTCGCCGGCACCAGCAAGGTCGTCCAGACCGACGGCCTGCTGCTGCGGGCGGTGGAACGGTCGCCGATGGCCGGGCAGCTGGCCCAGCCGGGACTGGCCACGCTGGCGGTGCTGTCCTCGGACAGCACCGAGGGCGGCGCGGAGCAGGGCCCGGAGCTGCTGCCCGACGGGGCGGCGGTACGGGCGGCGACCGGCCGCGGCACCGTCGTCCTCGAGCAGGTCTCCTACGCCGGGCCTGAGCTGCCGCCCGCCCGTGGGGCCGTGGCGTTCGCGTCGCTGTTCTCGCGCCGGCTGCGCTGGTCGCTGGCGGGCCTGGTGGGGTGCGTGCTCGCGCTCGCGGTGGCCCTGTGGGTGGTGACGGGGATGCATCCGCTCAGCGCCTTCTATCTGACGCTGCTCGACCTGTTCGCCATCGACGACCCCGCGATCGGCGCGTCCGTCGGACGGCAGATCCTGCAACTCCTGTCCGGACTCACGGGGTTGCTGCTGCTGCCGGTCCTGCTGGCCGCGGTGCTGGAGGCGCTGGGCACCTTCCGCACCACGTCCGCGCTGCGCAAGCCCCCGCGCGGGCTGGGCGGGCACGTGGTGCTCCTCGGCCTCGGCAAGATCGGTACGCGCGTGCTGACCCGGCTGCGCGAACTGCGCATCCCCGTCGTGTGCGTCGAGTCCGACCCCGAGGCGCGGGGCCTGGCGACCGCGCGACGGCTGCGGGTACCGGTGGTGCTCGGCGACGTCACCCAGGAGGGCGTCCTGGAGGCGGCCAAGATCCACCGGGCGCACGCGCTGCTCGCCGTGACCAGCGCCGACACCACGAACCTCGAGGCCGCGCTCTACGCCCGGTCGGTCCGCCCGGACCTGCGGGTCGTCCTGCGGCTGTACGACGACGACTTCGCCACCGCCGTGTACCGGACCCTGCGCGCCGCCCATCCGCGGGCGTCCACCCGCAGCCGCAGCGTGTCCCACCTGGCGGCGCCCGCCTTCGCCGGGGCGATGATGGGCCGCCAGATCCTGGGCGCGATCCCGGTGGAGCGGCGGGTGCTGCTCTTCGCCGCCGTGGACGTGGGCGGCCATGCGCAGCTGGAGGGGAAGACCGTCGCGGAGGCGTTCCGGCCGGGGGCGTGGCGGGTGCTCGCCCTCGACACCGGGGCCTCCGGCGGCCGGCGGGAGGAGCCGGCCGCGGAGGAGGCGTACGAGGAGCTGCCGGGATCGGGGCTGGTGTGGGATCTGCCCGACACGTATGTGCTGCGCGGCTCGGACCGAGTTGTGCTGGCGGCGACCCGGACGGGGCTGGCGGAGTTGCTGGGGCGGAGGTCTCGGGAGCGGGCCGGCTCGTGAGCAGGCCGGCTCGTGAGCAGGCCGGCTCGTGAGCGCTGCGGCGCTGCAGCGGGCGTTTGCCGGGGCTGCCGCCCCCAGACCCCCGCTTCGGCCCTGAACGGGCCTCGTCCTCAAACGCCGGGCGGGCTGAGAGCTCCGCCCGCCCGGCGCCGGGATGTCACCCCAAGTGCCGCTCCGCGAAGTCCAGTTCAAGCCGGACCTGCTTGATCCGCTCGTCCACGACCAGTGAGCCGTGGCCGGCGTCGTAGCGGTAGACCTCGTGGGTCGCGCCGCGGGCCTCCAGGCGCTTGACGTAGTTCTCGATCTGGCGGATGGGGCAGCGGGGGTCGTTGACGCCCGCCGAGATGTAGACCGGGGCCGTGACCTCGTCGACATAGGTCAGCGGGGAGGAGGCCTCGAAGCGGTCGGGCACCTCCTCCGGGGTGCCGCCCAGCAGGGTGCGGTCCATGGCCTTCAGGGCTTCCATCTCGTCGTGGTACGCCGTGACGTAGTCGGCGACCGGGACCGCGGCGATGCCCAGGGTCCAGGCGTCCGGCTGGGCGCCGATGCCGAGAAGGGTGAGGTAGCCGCCCCAGGAACCGCCGGTCAGGATCAGGCGGTCGGGGTCGGCGAGGCCCGACGTCACCGCCCACTCGCGGACCGCCGCGATGTCCTCCAGCTCGATGAGGCCGACGCGGTGCTTGAGGGCGTCGGTCCAGGCGCGGCCGTAGCCCGTGGAGCCGCGGTAGTTGACGCGGACCACCGCGTACCCGTGGTCGACCCAGGCCGCCGGGCCCGCGGCGAAGGCGTCGCTGTCGTGCCAGGTCGGGCCGCCGTGGATGTCGAAGACGGTGGGCAGCGGGCCGGTGGCGCCCGCCGGCTTCTGCACCAGGGCGTGGATGCGGCCGCCGGGGCCCTCCACCCAGACGTCCTCCACGGGCACCGAGCCAGGCGACTTCATGCCCGGCGGGTCCAGGACGACCCCGCCCGTCGTCGAGCGGACCGCCGACGGTTCGGCGGCCGAGGACCACAGGTACTCCACGCTGCCGTCCGGGCGGGCCGTCGCGCCGGAGACCGAGCCGGGCGGGGTGGGGATCTTCTCCAGCGTCCCGCCGGCCAGGTCGAGGCGGAACATCTCGCTGCGGGCCTCGAAGCTGTGCACGATGAGCAGGCCGCTGCCGTCCGGATACCACTCGGCGCTCACGTCGCCGGGCAGCTCCAGGGCCAGGTCGGTCTCCTCGCCGGTGGCCGTGTCCCACACCATCGGCTCCCAGCGGCCACGGCGCTGGTGGCCGACGAGCAGACGGGTGTCGCCGTCGACGGGTGCGAAGCCCAGGACCTCCAGGCCCAGCTCCTCCTTGCCGCCCTCGGTGTCGTCCAGCTCGGCGACCGCCGTGCCGTCGAGCCGCACGACGCGCAGGGCGGAGTGCATCGCGTCGCCGTGCTCGGTGTGCTCGATGGCGATCAGTGCGCCGTCGTGGGAGAGGTCGCCGACGCCCGCCGACTCGCGGTGGCGGTAGATCTCCACCGGGTCCTCGCCCGTGCGCGAGAGATGGATCGTCGTGCCGTCCTCGTCGGTGGAGCGGCCGACGACCGCCGTACGGCCGTCCCGGGCGAGGGCCAGGCCCGCCGGGTAGGAGGCCTCCAGGCCCTGCGTCGCGAGCTCGTTCTCCCCGCCCGTGAACGGCTGCCGGCGCCAGACGCCGAACTCGTCGCCGTCCTTGTCGTCGAACCACCAGATCCACGTGCCGTCGGGGGTGAGCACGCCGTCCGTCGTGCCGTTCGGCCGGTCGGTCACCTGGCGGCGCTCGCCCGTCGACCGGTCCCAGGCATACAGCTCGTACGTCCCCGTCGCGTTCGACACGAACAGGGAGCGGTCCGGTGCGTCCTCCGCCCAGTCGGGCAGCGACACCCGCGGCGCCCGGAAGCGCTTCTCCCAGTCCGGCATGTCCTCTTTCCGCTCCGGCGCGGCGGACCCGTTGCTCTCAGTCATGACCCCATACTGCCTGCTCCCTGTGAACCTGTGCGGGCGGGATCCTCAGCCTGTGGACAACTTCTACCCGGCCCTTACCCGCCCCCGTGCGGCCGCGCCCGCGAACCATCCCCGATCAGGGTGTTTGCCCAGGTCAGATCCGATTGTCAGTGGCGGGGTGCAGACTTCTCGACATGACCGATCTGCGCAAGACAGTCGAGAGGTTCTGGGCCACCGCCGCGGCCCGGGACTGGAGCGCCTTCGCGGACACCCTGGCCGAGGACGTCGTCTACACCCTGCCGCAGACGCGCGAGCGGATCACCGGCCGGCAGCGGTACGTGGAGTTCAACCGCGAGTATCCGGGCGACTGGCGCCTGAGGATCGAGCGCATCGTCGCGGAGCCGGGCCAGGTGGTGAGCTGGATCCACTTCACCGTCGGCCTGGAGGAGATGTACGGCATCTCGTTCTTCACCGGCACCGACCGGATCACGTCCATAACCGACTTCTGGCCGGAGCCGTACGAGCCCCCGGCCGGCCGGGACCACCTCACCGAGCGGTACTGACCCCGCGGCGGGCCCGCGTCCGGCCGCGCCGTACCTTTGAAGGCGTGTACCGGTTTCTGCTGACGTCCCGCTGGTGGGGAATCAACGTCTTCGTGCTGCTCGCCATCCCCTTCTGCATCTTCATGGGGTCCTGGCAGCTGAGCCGCTTCGAGGGCCGGGTGCAGGACCACCGCGACGCGGCCGAGCAGGTCAGGACGGACCGGCACGAGGCGGCCGGCCCGCTGACCGAGCTGCTGCCCGTCAACAAGGCGACGTCCGGCCGGCAGGCCACCGCGACCGGTCGGTACGGCAAGCAGCTGCTGGTCCCCGACCGCGACCTCGACGGCAAGCAGGGTTTCTACGTCCTGACGCTGCTGCGCACCGACGGCGGCAAGGCACTGCCCGTGGTGCGGGGCTGGCTGCCGGGTTCCGCCGACACCGCGAAGGCGCCCGCCGCGCCCACCGGTGAGGTCACCGTCACCGGCGCGCTGCAGGCGTCCGAGACGCCCGGGGACGACGGGGTGAGCGCCCAGGGCGGTCTGCCGGCCGGGCAGACCGGGGCGATCAGCTCGGCGTCGCTGGTCAACCTCGTGCCGTACGACGTGTACGACGCATGGATCACGCTCGACAAGGCCGACAGCGGGATGAAGGCCGTGCCGGCCAAGGCGCCCACGGGCTCCGGCCTCGACCTGAAGGCGTTCCAGAACCTCGGCTACACCGGCGAGTGGTTCGTCTTCGCCGGGTTCGTGGTCTTCATGTGGTTCCGGCTGCTGCGCCGCGAGGTCGAGTTCGCGCGGGACGCGGAGATGGGCCTGGTGGCGGAGGAGGAGAAGAGCGTGACCGTCTGACCCCGGTGGGGGCGCGAGCCCCCGCCGGGGTCAGACGGTCACGCCTGCCGCCTCACGCCCCGGCCAGCACCCCGGTGAAGTAGACCGTCCCGGCGCACGCGTTGGACACCGGTGCCGACACCGTGGGCGAGCCCGCCTCGGTCGTGTGGGACACGACCACGCTGCCGTCCGCGGTGCCGTCCTCCCGCATCAGCTGCGTGGTGACGCCGCTGTCGGTGCCGGTGGACGTCGAGCCGGTGGTGCTGCCGGCGTCGCCGGTCGGCGTCGGCGTGGCGGTCGGACCGCCGTCGGTGGTGCCGCCGTTGCCGCCCGTGCTGGGGCAGGCCGCCGAGGGCACGAAGGCGAACTTCTCCTCGTAGGCCGCGCCCGGCTGCAGCAGCAGCCCGGTGACCTCGGTGGAGGGATCGGGCAGGCCGGCCGCCGGGTCCCCGGCCACGTGCCGCTGCGCGCCGACCTTGGTGGCGTCCGCGGCGCCCTGCGCGAGCACGGTGACGCTTCCGGCCCCGCCCACGCTGCACGCGGCGGTGGAGGTGTTGACGACGCGGAAGGTGCCGTAGACCGTGCCCGCGGAGTCGGGGGCGTCGACGGACTGGGTGGCCGAGCCGAGCTGCTCGGCGGTGCACACCGGGACACCCGCCGCGCTGGTGGCCGCCGGGCCGGTGCCCGCGCCGCTGCCCGTGCCGGGTGTGCTGCCCTTGCCCTTGCCGTCGCCCTTCGTACCGCCCTTGCCCTTGTCCTGCGCGGTGCCGGAACCGCCCCCGGCAGTGCCCTCACTGCCGGCGGCTTTTCCCTGGCTCGCGCCGCCCTGCGCCTGTGAGGCCTGGCCGGCGACGGACGGGTTGACGTCGGAGCCCGTGGCTCCCGAGACGTGCAGCAGGGCCGGGACGGCCGTGCCGATGAACAGGGCGGCCGCCGCCATGCCCACGGCGGCCTGCCGCTTGCGGGCGCGCCGTGCGGGCACGGCCCGCCGCAGATGGTCCAGCGTGCCGTCACGGGGCTCGACCGTCTCCACCGCCTGCTGCAACATCCTGCGCAGGGCCTGCTCGTCCGAGTCGAACCCGTCCTCGGGGCTGCGGTCGTCGCGGACGTGGTTCACAGTTCCGTTCCCAGCGTGCGGTTGCGAGTGTTCTTGCTCGTGCGTGCGTGTCGGCTCATGCCACGCGAAAGGTTCGTGTCGGTCATGGGAGTCGGGCCCCTCGGCGTCCTTGTTCATGCCGGCGCCTCCATCGCGATCCGGAGGGCCGCGATGCCGCGGGAGCCGTACGCCTTCACCGAACCCAGCGATATCCCGAGCGACTCGGCGACCTGGGCCTCGGTCATGTCCGCGAAGTAGCGCAGCACCAGGACCTCGCGCTGGCGGCGCTGCAGTCCCTTCATGGCCTTGATCAGGGAGTCGCGCTCCAGCTGGTCGTAGGCACCCTCCTCGGCGCTCGCCATGTCGGGCATCGGCTTCGAGAGCAGCTTCAGGCCCAGGATGCGGCGGCGCAAGGCCGAGCGGGAGAGATTGACGACCGTCTGACGCAGGTACGCCAAGGTCTTCTCGGGGTCGCGGACGCGTTTGCGTGCCGAGTGCACGCGGATGAAGGCCTCCTGGACGACGTCCTCGCAGGAGGCGGTGTCGTCGAGCAGGAGGGCGGCGAGTCCCAGCAGCGAGCGGTAGTGCGCGCGGTAGGTCTCGGTGAGGTGGTCGACGGTGGTTCCGGCCGCCGCGACGTCCTCGGCGCCTTCGCGCTGATTCGGGATGCGGGTGGGCCGCGCTGCGGGCATGGGCGCGATCACCGGCATGCCGCCGGGCGTACCGGGCATGCGGGGTCGTAGGGACGGACGGGGCGGCCGCAGGGCCGTGCCGCGCGTCGCCGCAGAGAAGTCGAGTACCTCAGCCACGACAGTTGGACACGTTCACCCCCGTCAGGGTTGTACGTGCCGAGCGTCACTTCTGCGTCGCATCGCGCCACCGGCTGTCTTGCATCGGGCAGCATCACCGACCGTGCGTCAAACGCCCTCATGCCTACCCGCTCTTCCCCTATGTCCTGAATGTTCGAGACGTCCCCACGTCTCGCCGCGCCTGCCCGCACCCCTGAAGGGCGTTCGCAAAGACGCTCCCCGCCCTCCGCGCGGTTGCGGAGGGCGGGGAGGAAAATCTTCGGATGCCACCCGGCTCCGAGGCAAGTGGTCCGGACCATTACCCCGGGTCCGTGCAGCCCACAAATCCTACAAAGCAAACCGGCCACGGCCAGCGCTTTTCCGGCGGCAACCCCTTGCTTCGATGTGTGTTGCACGTGATACGTCACACCATGGGAGCGCGCCCACCGCCCGGAGTGTCACACGAACTCGGCGGCCACCAGTTCCGCGATCTGCGCGGTGTTGAGGGCGGCGCCCTTACGCAGGTTGTCGCCGCAGACGAAGAGTTCGAGCGCCGTCGGGTCGTCGAGCGCGCGCCGCACCCGGCCCACCCAGGTGGGGTCGGTGCCCACCACGTCGGCGGGGGTGGGGAACTCGCCCGCGGCCGGGTCGTCGTAGAGGACGACACCGGGCGCCGTCGCGAGGATCTCGCGTGCGCCGTCGACGGTGACCTCGCCCTGGAAGCGGGCATGGACGGTGAGGGAGTGCGTGGTGACCACCGGCACCCGGACGCAGGTGACCGCCACGGGCAGCTCGGGCAGGCCGAGGATCTTGCGGGACTCGTCCCGCACCTTCATCTCCTCCGAGGACCAGCCGTCCTCACGCAGCGACCCGGCCCACGGCACGACGTTCAGCGCGACCGGCTCGGGGAAGGGCCCGGTGCTGTCGCCCACGGCCCGCCGCACGTCACCGGGGTTGGTCCCGAGCTCCGTGCCGGCCACCAGCGACAGCTGCCGGCGCAGGGTGTCGACCCCGGCGCGGCCCGCCCCGCTCACCGCCTGGTACGAGGAGACCACCAGCTCGCGCAGCCCGAACTCGGCGTGCAGCGCGCCCATCGCCACGATCATGGAGAGGGTCGTGCAGTTGGGGTTGGCGATGATCCCGCGGGGCCTGAGGCGCGCCTTGTGCGGATTGACCTCGGGCACCACGAGCGGCACCTCCGGGTCCATCCGGAAGGCGCCGGAGTTGTCCACCACGACCGCGCCCTTGGCCGCGGCGATCGGCGCCCAGTGCGCGGAGACCTCGTCGGGCACGTCGAACATGGCGACGTCGACCCCGTCGAGGGCCTCCTCCGTCAGCGCCACGACCTCGACCTCCTCGCCGCGCACGGTCAGCTTGCGGCCGGCCGAGCGCGGCGAGGCGATCAGACGGATCTCGCCCCAGATGTCCGCGTGCTGGGACAGGATCTGGAGCATGACCGTGCCGACCGCTCCGGTCGCACCCACGACCGCGAGCGTCGGTCGCACGGACCCGTGCCCCGCCATCAGCGTCCTGTGCCCCCGTAGACGACGGCCTCGTCACTGTCGGAGTCGAGCCCGAAGGCGCTGTGCACGGCGCGCACGGCGTCGGGCACGTCGTCGGCGCGGGTGACCACCGAGATGCGGATCTCGGAGGTCGAGATCAGCTCGATGTTCACGCCGGCGTCGCTGAGCGCCTCGAAGAAGGACGCGGTGACACCCGGGTTGGTCTTCATGCCGGCGCCGACGAGCGAGATCTTGCCGATCTGGTCGTCGTAGCGCAGCGAGTCGAAGCCGATGGCCGTCTTCGCCCGCTCCAGGGCGTCGATGGCCTTGCGGCCCTCGGTCTTGGGGAGGGTGAAGGAGATGTCCGTCAGCCCGGTGGAGGCGGCGGACACGTTCTGCACGACCATGTCGATGTTGATCTCCGCGTCCGCGATGGCGCGGAAGATCGAGGCGGCCTCGCCCGGCTTGTCCGGGACGCCGACGACCGTCACCTTGGCCTCGGAGGTGTCGTGAGCGACACCGGAGATGATGGCCTGCTCCACCTTCTGGTCCCCTTGCTTGATCGGTGTGCTGCTGACCCAGGTGCCCTGCAGTCCCGAGAAGGACGAGCGCACGTGGATCGGGATGTTGTAGCGGCGGGCGTACTCCACACAGCGGTGGAGCAGCACCTTGGAGCCGGACGCGGCGAGCTCCAGCATGTCCTCGAAGGCGATCCAGTCGATCTTCTGCGCCTTCTTCACCACGCGCGGGTCGGCGGTGAACACGCCGTCCACGTCGGTGTAGATCTCGCACACCTCGGCGTCGAGGGCGGCGGCCAGCGCGACGGCGGTGGTGTCCGAGCCACCGCGGCCGAGGGTCGTGATGTCCTTCTTGTCCTGGCTGACGCCCTGGAAGCCGGCGACGATCGCGATGTTGCCCTTGTCGAGCGACTCGCGGATCCGGCCCGGCGTGACGTCGATGATCCGGGCTTTGTTGTGGACCGAGTCGGTGATGACGCCTGCCTGGCTGCCGGTGAACGACTGGGCCTCGTGACCCAGGTTCTTGATCGCCATGGCCAGCAGGGCCATGGAGATGCGCTCTCCGGCGGTCAGCAGCATGTCGAACTCACGGCCGGCCGGCATCGGGGATACCTGCTCGGCGAGATCGATCAGCTCGTCCGTAGTGTCGCCCATCGCGGAAACGACCACGACCACCTGGTGGCCGTTCTTCTTCGCTTCCACGATCCGCTTGGCGACGCGCTTGATGCCCTCGGCATCGGCTACGGAGGAGCCTCCGTACTTCTGCACGACAAGGCCCACGTGCGCTCCTCGTTCCGTCTCTTTTCCGCAGATACGCATATGTACTGCGGTCGGCTCAGTCTATCGAGCGCCCGAAATCGACCCTGCCGGAACCACATGGTGAGATCCGGCGCTCCAGCACGGTCCCTGCCCCCGTTGCCGGTGAACAGTCCGCAAAGTGGGCCAGGTCACCCTATGGGGCTCCCGGTGCCCGTGGGCCGACCTAGGGCCTGTCTGTCGATCAGCTCGGCGTCGCTGGCCCTGGCACGCGCATCTGACCCCGAAAGACAGGCCCTAGAGTCGCGCCATGACGGACGTACTGCTGGCGGGTGTCGTGCTGCTCGGCTCCTGCGTCCAGTGGCTGACCGGCATGGGCTTCGCCCTGGTCGCGGTGCCCGCGCTGATGCTGCTGCTCGGCCCGGTCGGGGCGGTCGTGCTCGCCAACTGCGTGTCGGGGGTCATCTGCGTCGTCGGGCTGGCCGGTGGCTGGCGGCGGGTGCGTCCCGGCGCGATGGTGCCGCTGTGCCTCGCGGCCGCGTGCACGGTGCCGGCGGGCGCCTGGCTGACCCGCCAACTCCCCCAGCCTGTACTGCTGTTGGTGATGGGCGGGCTGGTGACGGTCGCCGTGCTGCTCGTCCTGCGCGGCGCCCGGGTGCCCGCGCTGCGCGGCACCAAGGGGGCGGTCGCGGCGGGCGCGGTGGGCGGCTTCATGAACTCGGCGGCGGGCGTGGGCGGCCCGCCGATCTCGCTCTACGCCGTCAACGCGGGCTGGACGGTACGGGAGTTCGTCCCCAACGCGCAGTTCTACGGCGTCGTCGTCAACGCCTTCTCGCTGGCCGCGAACGGACTGCCGCAGCTGACCGGCGCCCGCTGGGGCTGGGTCGCCGCCGCGATGGCGGTGGGCGCGGTGATCGGCCGGGCGCTCGCCGAGCGCATCCCCGAGAAGCGGGCCCGCCTGCTGGTGCTGACCCTGGCCCTGACAGGCGGCGTCACCGCGCTCGGCAAGGGGGTGTGGGGACTGTGACCGGGGCCGTCCCCACCTCTCGGACGGGGCGCCGGAGTCACTTCCCCGTCTGCATCCCCAGCGGCCCCGCGATCTCCTCCTGCATCACCTTGCCGGCCTCGAACTCGAGGGTCTCGTCGCCCATGCCCTGGTCGGTGTCCAGGCCGTCGAGTTCCGCCAGGGGCTGGTTGAGGCGGACGTGGGCGACCACCGACTGCAGGGCGCGCAGGGTCGCCGAGGCCGTCGAGCCCCAGTTGGAGAAGTAGGAGAACTGCCACCACCACAGGGCCTCCGTGGTGCGGCCCGCCCGGTAGTGCGCCATGCCGTGGCGCAGGTCGGTGATGACGTCGGTGAGGTCGTCGGAGATGCGCGCCGGCACCGGGGCCTTGCGCGGCTCGTAGGGGTCGAAGACCTCGGAGTAGACGTCGATCGGATCCAGCAGCCTGGCGAGGTTCTCGCGGAGCTCGTCCACGTCGGCGTCCGGGCCCGTGTCGGGCTCGTAGCGCTCGTCGGGGACGATGTCCTCGTGCGCGCCGAGGCGGCCGCCGGCCAGCAGCAGCTGGGAGACCTCCAGCAGCAGGAAGGGGACGGCCGAGTCCGGCTCGTCGCCCTTGGCCACCTCTCTCACGGCTACGAGAAAGCTCTCCACCTGGTCCGCGATCTGAACCGCGAAGTCGTCCGGGTCCGGGGACGTGGCGTGCAGCTTGGCGTCAGACATCTAGGAGTCGTCTCCCCTCGAAGGCGCGGCCGAGGGTCACCTCGTCCGCGTATTCCAGGTCACCACCCACCGGGAGGCCGCTGGCCAGGCGGGTGACCTTGAGGCCCATGGGCTTGATCATGCGGGCGAGGTAGGTCGCGGTGGCCTCGCCCTCCAGATTCGGGTCCGTGGCCAGGATCAGTTCCGTGACCGTACCGTCCGCCAACCGCGCGAGAAGTTCTCGTATACGCAGGTCGTCCGGTCCGACACCCTCGATCGGGCTGATCGCTCCGCCCAGGACGTGGTAGCGGCCCCGGAACTCGCGGGTGCGCTCGATGGCGACCACGTCCTTGGGCTCCTCCACCACGCAGATGACGGCGGGGTCGCGACGCGTGTCACGGCAGATGTTGCACAGCTCCTCCTGTGCGACGTTGCCGCAGGTCGCGCAGAACCTGACCTTCGCCTTGACCTCCATCAGGGCCTGCGCGAGCCGTCGTACGTCCGTCGGTTCCGCCTGCAGGATGTGGAAGGCGATCCGCTGGGCGCTCTTGGGACCGACGCCGGGCAGCCGCCCCAGTTCGTCGATGAGGTCCTGGACCACGCCTTCGTACAACGGCCTGCCGCCCTTCCTGGGTTCCTTCAGTACGTACGGTAGTTGGCCGGGACCCGTCTTAGAAAGGCAGGCCCGGGATACCGCTGCCGCCGCCCAGGCCCTGCGCCAGCGGGCCGAGCTTCTGCTGCTGGAGGGTCTGGGCGTTCTCGTTGGCCGCCTGGACCGCCGCGACGATGAGGTCCGCGAGAGTGTCGGTGTCCTCGGGGTCGACCGCCTTGGGGTCGATCTTCAGCGCGCGCAGCTCGCCGGAGCCCGTGACGGTGGCCCGCACCAGACCGCCGCCCGCCTGTCCGTCGACCTCCGTCTGTGCCAGCTCCTCCTGCGCCCGCTGCAGGTCCTGCTGCATCTTCTGGGCCTGCTGGAGCAGCTGCTGCATATTGGGCTGGCCACCACCGGGAATCACGATCAGCTCCTGGTTTCGTACGGCTTCGTCGGCGAGGTTTTCCCGCCTGGCACGAGCCTACGTGGTCCGGGCAGCCATCGCCCCGGCACTCTTTCGAGTGAGCCCCTGCCGAGTCCTATACCTGATCAAGACCCACTTCCGGGCGGAAAAGAGGTGAATCCATGGGCTTCGCCACCCATTGGGCGGTAGGAAGGGTCGGGCACATCAGCATCAGGTGTCACGCTACGTGATCGGTCGTGATCAGAAGGAGTGCGGGTGGGTCAGCCGGAGATGCAGCCCGAGGGTCCGCCTCAGGACGGGCGGGGCGAGGGTGCCGCCGGGCTCCGGCCGGGCGATCTGACCGGGCGCGCGTTCCCGCTCGGCGACTGGGGCGAGCCGGCCGAGCGGCTGCACGAGCTGTACCGGTGGGTGGAGCACGGGGCGCTGGAGACGGCCGCCTGGTATCTCGCGGATCGGGCGTGGAAGCGGCGGGGTGCCCGGGTGCTGCGCGCGGGGGCCGCGGCGGGCGCCGTGACCGGGGCCGCGCTGCCGCTGCTGGACCTGACCGGGGTGGCCGCCGGGCCGCCCACGTGGGGCTATCTGGCGCTGCTGCTGGCGGTGGCCTGTGTGGCCGTCGACCGCTACTTCGGCGTGACCTCGGGCTGGATAAGGGACGTGGCGACCGCGCAGGCCGTGCAGCGCCGGCTCCAGGTGCTGCAGTTCGACTGGGCCTCGGAGAGTGTGCGCGAGGTGCTGGGTCCGGCGGAGGGGACGGCGAGCGAGGCCGCCGAGCGGTGCCTGGGCATCCTGCGGCGCTTCTCCGAGGACGTGACCGAGCTGGTCCGCACGGAGACGGCCGACTGGATGGTGGAGTTCCGCAACGGCTCGGCGCCGATGGGGATCCAGTCCGCGGGCAGCGGGGCCGGCCGCCAGGAGCTGGGGGGCGTACCCGGCCGCTTCCCGCTGCCGCCGGGGACGGCCGCCCGCCCGAACATGCCGCGCCAGCGCCCGCCCGAGCCGAGGTGACGCCCGGCCCCGGCGGCTTGCACCGCTGCGGGCCCGGCGGTGGCTACGACTGCGGGGCCGGGAAGGCGACCGGGCTGCGCAGGCCCCGCGTGTTCACGGCCCGCACGCCGAAGAACACGTTGTCCTTGGACAGGTCCGCCTCGAAGGCCGTGACGTCGCCCGCCGGGACCACATGGGTCCACTCGGGCGCGGTCGTCTCGCGCCACACGACCTCGTAGCCCGCGAGGTCCGGCTCGGCGCCCCGGGTCCACACCAGCTGCGTGGAGTTGGTCAGGGCCGAGGTCAGGATCTTCACGCCCTTCGGGGTGCCCGGCGCCTGCGCCAGGGTCCACAGGGCGGCGGCGTTCACCCTCGCCACCCGCGCGACGAAGCCGAAGTCGCAGAACTCCGGCAGGTCGCCGTACTGCTTGCCGCCCTCGACGCGGACGTCCTGGTGCTGGTGGGCGAAGTCCTCGGCCGGCTCGGTGAAGCGGGCGGCCGGGTAGGCGCGTTCGAGGAAGGGGATGTGGTCACCGCCGCGCAGGTAGCGGTCACGGCGGTAGATCACACGGACGTGCATGCCGGTGGCGTCGTTGTCGGCCACGTCCCGTACGAAACGGGCCAGTTGGCGTGTCGCCGAGTCGTTCTCCCCGCCCACCGACCGGCGGATCGCGGCCTGTTCGGGGGTCTCCGAGGTGGGCACGCCCTCCGCGAACAGGCGGATCGTGTACGGGTCCTTCGTGCCGTCGTCGGCGGTGGAGCTGCCGACGATGTCGTTGGTGAACATGCCCTGGACGTCCGTCCCGGCGGCCTTCAACTGCTGGGCCAGATAGGTCGATCCGTACAGTCCCTGCTCCTCGCCCGCCACCGCCGCGAACACGATCGTGGAGGCCGGGCGGCGTTTCGCCATCACCCTGGCCAGCTCCAGCACGACGGCCACCCCGGAGGCGTCGTCATCCGCGCCCGGCGCGTCGGAGGTGGCGTTCATGACGTCGGTGACCCGGGAGTCGTAGTGCCCGGAGACGACGTACACGCGCTCCGGCGTGAACGAGCCGCGGAGGGTGGCGAGCACGTTGGTGATCTTCGTGGGGACGGGGATGCGGGAGGCCGGCTCCTGTACGTACGACTGGAGTTCGGCCGTCATCCGGCCGCCCGAGGCGGCCGCGTAGGTTCGCAGCTCGGCGAGGAGCCAGTCGCGGGCCGCGCCGATCCCCCGCTCGGGGTCGTCCTGGACGGAGAGAGTGTGCCGGGTGCCGAAGGAGACGAGCCTGCGCACGGTCGCCTCGACGCGGGCGGGGTCCACCTCCCGCAGCAGGGACCGCAGTTCACGTGAGGGGTGCTGTGCCGTGGCCGGTGGACGGCCGCCCTGCCCGGCCGCCTCGGCGGGGCCCGCGGGTCCCAGCGCGGCCGCACCCGCCGCCGCCGTCGCGGTCAGGACCGTTCTCCTGGTGGGACGCATGTGCCCTCCCTGGCTGCCGATGCCGACGCTCCATCGTCATGGACACGCCACCCCGGCACAAGGGAGGCGCGGGCGGCGGCCGCACGCCGTCAGTCCCCCGCGCACAGCCCCGACGCCACCGTCGCCGAGCACGGCAGCCGGCCGCCGGCCCGGATGATGCTCTCGCTCTCGCCGTTGCCGGCGAAGGCCAGGAAGGAGGAGGCCAGGGAGCCCGTGGGCGCGCGGCCGTAGGTGTAGGCGTACTCGACCCCGCGGTGGGGGTACTCGCTGCGGCCGAACTCGATGTCCTGCACGGAGGGGGACGCGCCGTCGAGCGGGACGGTGCGCAGACCGGAGTGGCCCTTGGCGAGCGTGAACTCGGAGTAGCCGACGGCGCCCGGCAGCCCGGCCACCTTCGCGAGCACGTCCTGCGTGGAGCCGAGTTCGCAGCGCATGACGGGCGCCGACACGTCGTCCTTGTGGACGCAGTCCAGCGAGGTGCTGGGCACCCGCTCCCAGGTCCCGAGCACCCGGTTCTGGAAGATCTGCCGGGTCCCGGAGTCGGCGTTGCGGCTGACCAGGACGATCGGCACGTCGGGGAGGGAGCCGCCGAGCTGCTTCCACCGTGTCACCTCGCCGCGGTAGATCCGGCGTACGCCGCCGAGCGAGAGCCCGTCCGCCGGCAGGCGGATGCCGTCGTTGACGACCAGGGTGAAGACCGACAGCGCGACGCGCGTGCCGGCCAGCCGGCTCGAGACGCCGACGGCCGGGCCGTCGGAGAAGGCGATCAGATCGCGGGCACCGTTCCCGGACTTCGCGCCCAGCGAGTCGAGTTCGTTCACCACGGCCGAGCTGCCCCGTGCGTCGACGGTGATCGAGGAGCCCGGGCACTTCCTCTCGTACTGCGCGGCCAGTTGCTCCACCACCGGCTTGAAGGCCGTCGATCCGGCGACCGTCAGCCGGCCCCGCTCGCAGTCGATCGGGGGCGGGTCGTCGTCGCGGGCCACGACGATGACCGCCAGCGTGAGGACACTGAGGGTGAGCATGAGGGTGATCAGGCGGGCGGCCCGGCTGAACAGGGGCGGCTTGTCGTCGGGCGTGGCACCGCGGTTGGGGTGCACCTCGCCCTCGCGGATGCCGCCCCTGAGCCGTATCGGCCTGCCCACGTCGCCGCCGGACAGCAGCACGAGCAGCTTGTAGTGCTCGCCGCGGTTGAGCGGGACCCGCGGGATGCGCAGGCTGTTGCCGTCGTAGCCGAAGCCGCGGGCGGCGGTGAAGTGGTCCATCAGGTGATCGGTGTCGGACGGCTGGGTGACCGAGACGCCGCGGATGGTGCGGTCGGTGAACACCGCGGTCAGGCCGTGGACTTCGGGGCTGGTGTAGTCGTCCCGGTCGATGCCCTGGGACCCATCGTTCTCGATGCGCAGCAGCACCAGGGTGGCGTCGGTCATGCCGGGCGCCTCGTCGAACAGGCCGAGCCGTACGTTGGTCCGCCCCAGCCGTACGTCGTCGCCGATCGGGTTGTCCATCTGCACCCGGTAGCCGATCCTCCCCCACTGCCTCAAGGGCGTGGGAGGTGCCCCCAGCGGCGCGGCACCCGGCGTTCGTACCAGACCATGACGCCGGACGCGACGATGCCGAGCAGCGCGGTGCCGACGGCCACGACGTTCTCCGCGCTAAACCACTGCACCGTGGGTGCCCCCGCAACTCCCGCAGCAACGACCGTCCGAGACTGCCCCGCGCAGGTGACACGACGGTGCCGGATACTGGTGGGCGAGGTGAACGGGGGGGGTTCGCGTGACGGACAGGACGGTTGCGACGGCGGGGATCCGGACGGTGGGGGCGGCGCCCGCGACGCGGCCGTGGAAGAGGCGGCTGACGGGGCTGGTGCTGATCGCCGTCTCGCTCGTGGCGGCGCTGGGCTGCCGCACGGCGTTCACCACCTGGCTCGGCCACGAGATCGGCAGGTACCGGGAGTACCGGGCGGCGCCCGCGTGTCCCGCCGGCCCGCCGGAGCACGCGGTCGAGGACTGTGTGCGCACGGTCGCGTTCACCGTCGCGGACGTGCACGCGAACGCGGGGAAGAAGGGCGACCACTCGGCGACCGTGACCGGCTCGCCCTTCTGGGACGGCACCGTGCTGTTCGGTGACTGGGACCCGCTCCTGACGGGCCTGCACAAGGGCGACCGGGTCACCGGCACGGTCTGGGGCGGTGCGGTCATGACGCTCGCCAAGGGGGACGACCGGCAGAACAGCATCGACGCGCCGCGCGACGAACCCCAGATGGTGGCCGCGGCCGGCACGTTCGGCGCCCTGATCGCCGTCCTGACGTTCGTGTTCGGCGCGGTGCTGCTGACCGGTGCGGGCGGCCGGCGCCTTCAGCCCTACGTCCGCTGGCAGCCCTACGGCATGCGGCTGCTGATGACCGCGATCGCCGCGTGCTTCGTCGTGGGCCTGATCTGTGTCTGGACGGGTGTGCCCTGGTGGCTGACGCCGGGCCTCATCGGGCTGGTCGTCACCGCCGGGACCGTGCTGGTCCACGGCCGGGACCGGCGCGGACCGGCGGCGGCCGACCGCTGACGTCGCCGCAGACCGCTGCAGGTCACCGCAGTTCGCCGCAGGTCACTGCCTGGTGTACGTCAACTTCTCGCCGTTGCTGACGGTCTCGCGCTGGAGGCTGCCGTCCGGCTGCAGGGTGATCTCGGTGGCGCCGCCCGGCTTGCAGTAGCCCGGGTCGCCGCTCGTCACGGTGGACGGGCCGATCTCCAGGGCGCCGCCGCTGTCCGGCGCCGCGGTCAACTGGGCCTGGAAGACGCAGTGGTAACTGCCGCTGCTGGTGGGCCCGTCGGCGACGAGGGACAGCACCGTGTCGCCCACCCCGCCCTGCTGGATGGTGAGTTGGCGGGTGTTGGCGCCGTCGGCGTTGGTGATGGTGGTGCTCCAGGTGCCGAGGTAGCCGGCCGGGATCGCGCCGGCCGAGGGCGCGGCGGTGCTGGGCTGAGCGCTCGTCGGGTCCGGCCCGGGCGTGCTCGGTCCGGACGTGGGGGCCGCGCTGGTGGACGGGCCCGGGCTCGGCTTGTTGTCGGCCTGGCCGCCGCCGCCGTTCATCAGGGCGTAGACCGAGCCGCCGGCGCCGAGCGCGACGACCAGGGCGACGCCGACCAGCAGGGCGGTGGAGCGCCCGTTCCCGCGCGGCGGCTCCGGCGGGACCGGCTGCGTCGGGCCCGGGTAGGACGGACCGTAGGGCGGGGTGGAGCCGAGCGCGCCGTACGGGCCGGCCTGCTGGGGATACCCGTAGGCGCCGGGCTGCTGCGGGTAGCCGTGGCCCGGCTGCCGCGGGGGGTGCTGCTGCGGATAGCCGTAGACCGGGTGACCGCCCGGGGGCGTCTGCGCGGGGGCGGGCGGCTGGGCGCCCGAGACCATCGTCGGCAGGTGGTTCAGCGGCGCCCCGCTCGCCGGCTGCCCCGGTGGCGGCGGTACGGCGGACGCGTCCGGGCCCGGCTGCGGCGAGGCGTCGGCGGCGGGGGCGTGCTCCGGGGTGGCCGCGGGCGCCGGCTTCTGCAGCGAGATCTCGCCGGACTGCTCGGGGTTCTCGGTGTCCAGCAACTGCACGGCGTGCCGCCCGAGTTGGGCGACCAGCGCGCTGGGCAGCCACGGGTCCTTCGAGCGTCCGCCCAGCACGGTGTCCTCGGCGCCCGTGCGCTCCAGCACCTCGTTCAGCGTCGGACGGGCCGCCGGGTCCTTCTTCAGGCAGTCCCGTACGAGGTCGGCGACGCCCTCGGGCACCCCCTCCAGGTCGGGGTCCTCCTGGGCGATGCGGAACATCAGCGCGTGCACACCGCTGTTGGCGGTGCCGAAGGGGAGGGCGCCGGTCGCCGCGTAGGCCAGGACCGAGCCCAGGCAGAAGATGTCGCACGCGGGCGTGATCCGGTCGCCCCGCACCTGCTCGGGCGCCATGAACCCGGGCGAGCCGACGAGCGCGCCCGTCCGCGTCAGCCCGCCGTCCGTCACGGTCTCCAGGGCGCGCGCGATGCCGAAGTCGATGACCCGCGGCCCGTCGATGGTCACGAGCACGTTGGACGGCTTGAGGTCGCGGTGGATGATCCCGGCCGCGTGGATGTCCTTCAGGGCGTGCGAGAGCCCGGCCGCGAGGATACGCACCGACCGCTCGGGCAGCGCGCCGTGGTCGTGCCCGACGACCTGCTGGAGGCTCGGCCCGGCGACGTACCCGGTGGCGACCCAGGGCACGGCGGCCTCGGTGTCGGCGTCGAGGACGGGTGCCGTCCAGTGGCCGCCGACCTGCCGCGCGGCCTGCACCTCCTGCCGGAAGCGGGCCCGGAACTCCTCCTGCGCCGCCAGCTCCTCGCGCACCAGCTTGACCGCGACGGTACGGCCGCGCTCCGACCGGGCGAGATAGACGTTGCCCATCCCGCCCGCACCGAGCCGCGCCAGCAGCCGGTACGCGCCGATCCGCTGCGGATCTCCCGCCCCGAGCTTCTCCATCGCAGGTCCCCCGAAGTCCCCCGATATGCCCCTGTGCAACATGCCAACGATAGTGCGGGCGCCGGGGGGAGGTGACGGTAGCGGTGTCTACGGTTCCGTAACAGGGGGACCCAGCTCGTCCAGCACCTTCGACAGCCGTTCCAGCATCTGTAGGGCCTCGGTGAGCTCCCGATCGCCGAACGCCTCCGCGAGCCGGTCGGCGAAGGCCGCGTGACCGGGGTTGATGCGGTGGTTCGCCGCGCGCCCCTCCTCGGTCGGCGCGAGGAGCTTGGCACGGCGGTGGGCGGGGTTGGGCCGGTACTCGGCGAGCCCGCGCTCCACCAGCAGGTCGGCGATGCGCTGCACGCTCTGCCGGGTGATCCCCATGGCACGGGCGATCCCTGCGACGGGCAGCGGCTCGGCGAGCACCGCGCCGAGCACCTGCCACCGGGCGGCGGTGAGCCCGGACGGCACGGCCAGCTCCTCGGCGACGGCGAGGAACTGGCCGTTGAGCCGGAAGACCCCGAGGGCGCTGCGGCTGAGCAGGTCCTGGCGCTCCCGGCTCACCGCGCGCCGGCCTGCTGGAGCACGGCGTACGCCGCCGGGTCGGAGTCGTGGTACAGCCGGTACCAGGCGTCCAGCACCTCCCCCTCGTAGACCCCGAGCAGCCCCAGCACCTCCCGGGCGAAGGCGACCGGTTCGGTGGGGCCGGCGGTGACCAGCGTCCCGTCGGTCACGGCGTCCGCGTCGACGTACCGGTCGCCGCCCTTGTATCCGGTCGCCGCCAGGTAGAAGGAGACGGCACTGGTGTGCCGGCGGTCGTCGAGCAGCCCCTCGCGGGCGAGCCCGGCGGTGGCGCCGCAGATCGCGGCGACGGGCACCCCGGCGTCGAGGAACTCCCGCGCCGCGCGGGCGAAGGGCGCGAGCTCGTCGCCCGCGTCCCACAGGTCGGCGCCCGGCAGGATCAGCAGCGAGCTGTCCTCGGGCCGCAGCTCACCGAGCGCGAGATCGGGCCGCACGCTCAGGCCCCCGATGGAGCGGACGGCTTCCCGGCCCGGCCCCACCGTCCGGATCTCGTACCCGCCCCGGGCGAGGTACGCGGTCGCGTGACCGGTCTCCCAGTCGGCGAGGGTGTCGTACACGGCGAGATGAACTGGTTCGGCGTTCATGACAGCATGTTGTCATTTCGACAGAATGCTGTCAATGCTGTCCCGTGGACCGGCCGGCATCCGCTGTAGACAACCTGTCGCGGAAACCCCCGCACCGCAGACAGGAAGCCGATATCCCCGCCCCCGTGCCCGCTCCTACGCTCGCGCCCATGACCCCTCATCCGAATCCCGAGGTCGGCGCCGCCGTGAAGGCCGCGGACCGTGCTCATGTGTTCCACTCCTGGTCCGCGCAGGAGCTCATCGACCCGCTCGCCGTCGCCGGCGCCGAGGGGTCGTACTTCTGGGACTACGACGGCAAGCGGTACCTGGACTTCACCAGCGGGCTCGTCTACACCAACATCGGCTACCAGCACCCGAAGGTCGTCGCCGCGATACAGGAGCAGGCCGCACACCTGACGACGTTCGCGCCCGCCTTCGCGATCGAGGCGCGCTCGGAGGCCGCCCGGCTGATCGCCGAGCGCACGCCCGGCGACCTGGACAAGATCTTCTTCACCAACGGCGGCGCGGACGCCGTCGAGCACGCGGTGCGGATGGCGCGGCTGCACACCGGGCGGCCCAAGGTGCTCTCGGCCTACCGCTCGTACCACGGCGGCACCCAGCAGGCCGTCAACCTCACCGGCGACCCCCGGCGTTGGGCCTCCGACTCCGCCGCCGCCGGTGTCGTGCACTTCTGGGCGCCGTTCCTGTACCGCTCCCGGTTCTACGCCGAGACCGAGGAGCAGGAGTGCGCGCGGGCGCTGGAGCACCTGGAGACGACGATCGCCTTCGAGGGGCCCGGCACCGTCGCCGCGATCGTCCTGGAGACCATCCCGGGCACCGCGGGGATCATGGTCCCGCCGCCGGGCTACCTCGCCGGCGTCCGGGAGATCTGCGACAAGTACGGGATCGTCTT
Source organism: Streptomyces sp. NPDC057616 (assembly GCF_042800575.1). NCBI lineage: Bacteria > Bacillati > Actinomycetota > Actinomycetes > Kitasatosporales > Streptomycetaceae > Streptomyces > Streptomyces sp. NPDC057616. Next base: position 228,396 of record NZ_JBHVGU010000011.1, on the reverse strand, counting down.
CGTGCTGGACGAGGTCATGGCCGGGTTCGGGCGCACCGGTGAGTGGTTCGCGGCCGGCCTGTCCGGCGTCGTACCGGACCTGATGACCTTCGCCAAGGGCGTCAACAGCGGATATGTGCCGCTGGGCGGCGTCGCCATCTCCGGCGCGATCGCCGAGACCTTCGCCCGGCGGCCCTACCCGGGCGGGCTCACCTACTCCGGGCACCCGCTCGCCTGCGCCGCCGCCGTCGCCACGATCCAGGTCATGGCGGAGGAGGACGTCGTCGGCCAGGCCAGACGGCTCGGCGAGACCGTCGTCGGACCCGCGCTGCGCGAGCTCGCCGAGCGGCACCCGAGTGTCGGCGAGGTGCGCGGCGTCGGCATGTTCTGGGCGCTGGAACTGGTGAAGGACCGGGAGACCCGCGAGCCGCTGGTGCCCTACAACGCGACCGGCGAGGCGAACGCCCCGATGGCCGCCTTCGGCGCCGCCGCCAAGCGGCACGGTCTGTGGCCCTTCATCAACATGAACCGCACCCACGTCGTGCCCCCGTGCAACGTGAGCGAGGCCGAGTTGAAGGAGGGACTCGCGGCGCTCGACGCGGCGCTGGGCGTCGCGGACGAGTACACCCGGTAGCCGCCTGCGGCCGCTCAGGTGCCGCCGGGACCGCGCACAGCTACGCGGGTCAACAGGCGCAACCCGAACGCGTAAGGTGGCGTGCTCGTAGATAAGGACGTGCACGCCAACCGAACGCGACGAGGAGACGCCCGACCCATGCCCGGCACCAGCGGCACCGGCGCTGTCACCCGCAGCACCCTGCGGCAGCAGATCGCCGACGCCCTTCGTGACGAGGTGCTGGCGGGACGGCTGCAACCAGGGCAGGAGTTCACGGTCAAGGAGATCGCCGAGCAGTACGGCGTCTCCGCGACCCCCGTGCGCGAGGCGCTCGTCGACCTCTCCGCGCAGGGCCTGCTCGACGCCGACCAGCACCGCGGCTTCCACGTCCGCGAGTACTCGGTCGCCGACTACCGCGGCATCATCGAGGCCCGCAGCCTGGTCACCGACGGCATGTTCCACGCCCTGGAAGACGGGCAGCAGCGCTTCAGGCGGGTCGACGACGCGCGGACCGTCGCCGCCCTCGCCGGGGTGCGCCGCCGCGGCGAGGAGGCGCAGCGGGCCTCGCTCGCCGGCGACCTCACCGTGCTGATCGGCTACGACCTGCGCTACTGGCACGAGCTCGGCAACCTGTTCGGCAACCCCTACCTCGCCGACTTCCTGCACCGGCTGCGCGTGCAGTCCTGGGTGTGCGCGGTGCAGCACCTGCGCCGGCTGACCGATCTGCGCGGCGCCCTGTGGTCCGGCCACACCGACCTGGTCGACGCGCTGGCCCAGCGGGACATCAAGACCGCGCGGTCGATCGTCGCCCAGTACAACGCCCACTCCCTGGACCTCGTCGAACGGCTGGCGGAGGGATGACCGCCCCGGCCGCGGCCGTGGACCTGTCCGTCGTCATCCCCGCCTTCGACGAGGAGGAGCGGCTCGGTCCCACCCTCGACGCCGTCACCGGCTATCTGGGCGAGAGCGAGGGCCGCTGGGGCACCTGGGAGATCGTCGTCGCCGACGACGGGTCGACGGACGGTACCCGCGCACTGGTCACGGACCGCCGCGACCCCCGCGTCCGCCTCGTCACCAGCCCCCGCAACCGCGGCAAGGGCAGCGCCCTGCGCCTGGGCGTCGCCGCCTCCCGCGGGCGGCGCGTGCTGGTCACCGACGCCGACCTCGCCTCCCCGATCGAGGAGCTGGAGCGGCTCGACAAGGCGCTCAGCGAGGGGAACGCGGCGGCGGTCGGCTCGCGCGCGCTGCCCGGCGCGACGATCGGGGACCGCCAGCACGCGCTGCGCGAACTCCTCGGCCGCGCCGGGAACCTGCTCATACGCGGCATCGCCGTGCCCGGGATACGCGACACCCAGTGCGGCTTCAAGCTCTTCGAGGGGGACCGCGCCCGCGAGGCGTTCGCCGCCTCGACGATCGACGGCTACGGCATAGACGTCGAGGTGCTGCGCCACTTCCACCGCGCCGAGTGGCAGATGGCCGAGGTCCCGGTCCGCTGGTCGCACCGGCCGGGCTCGAAGATACGGTCCCTCGACTACGTCCGGGTCCTCGCCGACCTCACCTGGCTGCGCATGCGCGCGGCGCGCCCCGCCGACCTCGTCGCCGTCGTCCTCTTCCTGCTGATGGCGGCGGGCCTCTACTCGGGCCGGCTGTTCGACCCGGACCACCGCTATCTCGCCGACTCCCTCCAGGACCAGAACCAGTGGGAGTGGTTCTTCGCCGTCACCGCCGACAACGTCGCGCACCTGCGCAACCCGCTCTTCTCCGACCTGCAGGGCTTCCCCGACGGCGTGAACCTCATGGCCAACACGGTCATGCTCGGCCTGTCCGTCCCCTTCGCCCCGCTCACGCTGCTCGCAGGCCCGGCCGTCTGCCTCAGCGTCGTGATGACCCTGGGCCTCGCCGCCACCGCGGCCGCCTGGTACTGGCTGATCGTCAAGCGGGTCGTGCCGAAGCGGGCACCGGCCTTCGTCGGCGCCTCGCTGGCCGCGTTCGCGCCGCCCATGGTCAGCCATGCCAACGCGCACCCCAACTTCGTGATCCTGTTCATGATCCCGCTGATCGTCGACCGCGCCCTGCGCCTGTGCACGGGCGCCCGGGTCGTGCGCGACGGGATCGTGCTCGGCCTGATGGCGGCCTACCAGGTCTTCCTCGGCGAGGAGCCGCTGCTGCTCGCGATGATCGGCATGGTGCTGTTCGCGGCCGCCTACGGCGCGGTCCGCAGGGACGTCGCCGCCCAGTGCTGGCGCCCGCTGCTGAACGGCCTGGCGATCGCCGCGGCCGTCTGCCTCCCCCTCGTGGTGGGGGCGCTGGCCTGGCAGTTCGCCGGTCCGCAGAGCTACGGGAGCGTGCTGCACGGCGACGACGCGGGCAACAGCCCGCTCGCCCTGCTCTCCTTCGCCGAGCGCTCCCTGATCGCGGGCGACGCCCACCGGGCGAACTCCCTCTCCCTCAACCCCACCGAGCAGAACGCCTTCTACGGCTGGCCGCTGGTCCTGCTCGCCTTCGGCATCGCCGTACGGCTGTGGGAGCAGGCCCTGGTGAAGGCGCTGGCGGTGACCGCGGCCGGCGCGGCGCTGCTGTCGCTGGGCCCGAGGTTCCGCATCCCGACCACGGACCAGGTCTACCCCGGCCCCTGGGCGCCGCTCGCCAAGCTGCCGCTGTTCGAGTCGGTCATCGAGGGCCGGGTGGCGATGGTCTGCGCCCCGGCGCTCGGCATGCTGCTCGCGATCGCCCTGGAGCGGCTGACCGCCACCCGCGGCCTGGGCACGCAGTACCTCGGCCTGCTCGGGGTCTGCCTCGCCCTGCTGCCGCTGATCCCGGCCCCGCTGAAGGCCGTCGAGCGTCCGGCGACGCCGGCCTTCTTCACCGACGGGGCCTGGAAGCCGTACGTCCGCCCGGGCGAGTCCCTGGTGCCGGTGCCGCTGCCCGACCCCGGCAGCGCGGAGGCCCTGCACTGGCAGCAGGAGGCCGGGCTCGGCTTCAAGCTCCCCGGCGGCTACTTCAACGGCCCCTGGGGCAAGAAGCGCATCGGCATCTACGGCGCCTCACCCCGCTACACCTCGCAACTGCTGCGTGATGTCCGCTACACCGGCGTCATCCCCGCGATCGGCGCGAACTGGCGGGCGCAGGCGAAGCGGGACTTCGCCTACTGGCGGGCAGGAGCGCTGGTGGTGACGCCGCAGCCGCACGACGACGTCCTGCGCAAGGCCGTCACCGAACTCGTCGGCCGTGACGGGAAGTGGGTGCACGGCGTGTGGGTATGGGACCTGCACCAGGGCTCCTGACCTGTTCGGCGGGGGTCCGTCCGACGCCGTACCGACTACTCTTCCCTGACCGCCCCTGGCGCCGTATTCCGCTGTGTGAGGAGCCCTCTTTGGCCTGTGACCTGTGGCTGGTACCGCTCGTCGACGTGTTGTGCCACACCCCCGACAATCCGTTCGCCGAGGAACTCGCGCAGTACAACAGCGTGCTCGCCGCCGCCGGACTGCCACCGGTGCCGGTGTACCAGTACATGCCGGGCCTGTCCGGCGAGGTCGCGCCGGTGGCCGGCTTCGACTACGACGCGCTGCACTTCCTGCGCCGCGTGTACCTCCTCCAGGTGTGCGGGCTGCCGGTCACACCGGTCGACGAACTGGGCGGCGACTACGAGCAGTTGCTGGAGATGTTCGAGTCGACGGCGCAGCAGTCGCACCTCGTGTGGCACTACGACCACGCGGGCGCCTACGTCCCGGTCGACTTCCCGCAGCCGCTGTCCAACGACGAGCTGCTGGCCGGCGGCGGTCCGCTGGGCTCCGCGCAGGCGCTGCTGCGCGAGCTGGAGTACATGGCCCCGTCGATCGGCATCGACCCCGCCAACCCCCCGGCGGCGCCCGAACCACCGCGCGCCCCGACGGAGTTGGAGGAGCCGGCCGTGCCCGCTCCGTACGACCCCAGCCCCTTCGCCCGCGAGCGCCACGTGTGGCTCGGACTGCACGCGGCGGCGACGCGGAGTCTGGCGCAGGGATCGATGATCGTCTTCAGCTGAGTACGGTCAGCGCAGCTCGGAGAGCCCCTTCTGCAGGTCGTCGGCGTTCATCACGGGCGTCAGCTCGAGCTCGGCGCCCAGGTCCAGGAAGAAGGGCTCGCCGACGGACGGCATCCGCGAGCTGTCCTGCATGTCGAAGAACAGGTAGGCGGTACGGACCCCGTGGTCGAGGGTGAAGTAGGCCGCCTCGGGCTTGATGTTCCCGAGGGCCTCCTGCATCAGCTGGGGCATCTTGCCGCTGCGGATGACCTCGTTGGCCTTCTCGGTGTTCATGGATGCCTTGAGCAATACGCGCATAGCACTCACCTTCTTCTCCCCGGCGCCTGCACGTGTACAAGTTCACGGTATGCCCGACACGTGCGCATTGCCCTGTTGTGAGCCGTAGCTACTCCCGCGGGAGGAGACCGGGTGCCTCCACCGGTGCGACGCGCCGTACGACCGGCGCGCGCAGGCTGGGAGCACCGACGTGAGGAGACGGCGATGATCCTGGTGACCGGGGCGACAGGGCACGTGGGCGGCGAGCTGGTGCGGCGGCTGACGGCCGCGGGCGAGCCGGTGCGGGCGATGACCCGCCGCCCGGCCGAGGCGCGGCTGCCCGACGGTGCGGAGGCGGTCCACGGCGACGCCGACGACCCGGCGAGCCTGGACGCGGCGTTCGCGGGGGCGGACGGGGCGTTCCTGATGTCGGCGCAAGGGGTCGGCACGGCGCCCGGCCCCACCCACGACCTCGCCCTCGCGCGGGCGGCGGCCCGGGCGGGCGTACGGCGGCTGGTGAAGCTGTCGGTGCTGGACGCGGGCGCGGGTACCGACGTGATCGCCCGCTGGCACGCCGAGGCCGAGTCGGCGGTGACGGACCCGTCCCGGGACTGGGCGTGGACCCTGCTGCGCCCCGGCCGCTTCATGTCGAACGCCCTGCAGTGGGCGGGTCAGCTCCGCGCCGGCGACGAGGTCGCCGTCCCCTTCGCGGACCGTCCGGCGGCGAGCGTCGACCCGGCGGACCTGGCGGAACTCGCCGCCCGCGCCCTGACGACGGACGAACACGCGGGCGCGACGTACGAGTTGAGCGGCCCGCAGTCCCTCACCCCGGCGGACGAACTGTCCGTCCTGGGCACGGTCCTGGGCCGGGAGCTGCGCCTGCGCCCGGTCCCCTCCGACGCGGCCCGCAGCGGCATGTCGCGGTACGGCTTCCCCCCGGAGGTCGTCGACGCGATCATGCGACGCACCCTGGAATCCGACCGGGGCGCCGAGGTCCTCCCCGCCCTGCCCGAGCTCCTGGGCCGCCCGGCCCGGACCTTCGAGGAGTGGGCGAAGGCCCACGCGGGGGAGTTCGCCGGCTAGGAAGTGCCGGACGCTCCCTGGGCCCAGGCCGCCAGTTCCACGCCCCGCAGGCGTTCCGGTTCCGCGAGGACGTCGATCCCGGTGATCAGGGCGGCCTCGAAGGTGAAGCGGAGGACGACCCGTACCCGGCCCTGTTCCAGCATCGCCATGCCCGGCCGGCCGTCGACCAGGACGACGTCCGCGAAGCGTGCGCGGTCCATGGAGGCCATCGCGCCCTCGGCGACCGGGCGGGAGCCGGTGATGAGGATCGGCTCGGCGGTGGGGACGACCGCGCGGTCGGCGCGCAGGACCACGTCGGGGTGCAGGAGCGCGACCAGGGCGTCCAGGTCGCCGCCGCGCGTGGCCGCCAAGTAGGCGTCCACCGCCCGGCGTTGACGTACCAGATCGGCCTGCGGGAGCGGGGCGCCGCGCACCCGGCGGCGGGCCCGGCCGGCCAGCTGCCGTACCGCCGCGGGGGTCTTCTCCAGCATCGGGGCGATCTCGCCGAAGGGCACGCCGAAGCTGTCGTGCAGCACGAACGCGAGCCGCTCGGCGGGCGAGAGCGTGTCGAGCACGACGAGCAGCGCGAGGCCCACCTCGTCCGCGAGGAGGGCCTCCTCCTCGGGGTCGGCGGCGGTACCGGCCGCCTGCTCGGCCCCGCCCGCCTCCAGCGGCTCCTCGCGCCGGTGGTCGCGCGAGCGCAGCATGTTCAGGCACACGCGCGCGACCACCGTCGTCAGCCAGCCCGCGGGGTTCTGGACGTCCTCCGTGTCGGCCCGGTCGACCCGCAACCAGGCGTCCTGCAGGGCGTCGTCGGCCTCGGCGAGCGAACCGAGCATGCGGTACGCCACCGCCCGCAGCCGCGGACGCTGCTCCTCGAAGATCTCCCCCATCACCGGGCCAGACTAGGGCCTGCCCTAGAACACGGGCGTTCCGGCCTGCGTCAGCTTCCAGTTGGCGACCGCGAAGTCGGCCGGGTTCAGGGTGCCCTTGGCCGTCACGTAGTCGATCATCAGCTGGCGGATCTCGTTGGTGGAGCTGTAGGCGATGTCGGCGGTGGCGATGTGCGGATAGCCCGAACCGCCGTTCGCCCGGTAGTTGTTGACCGCCACGACGAAGACCTGGTCGTCGGCGATCGGCGCGCCCTGGTAGGTGAGGTTCTTGATCCTCGACCCCTCCGCCTGCGCGATGTCGATCTCGTAGTCGACGCCCGCCGCGGTGTCGTACATGTAGTCCCAGAAGCTGTTGGCGTTGGTCAGCGTCGCGGTGTCGACCTTCGTGCCCGCCGGGACCTGGTGGTAGTACTTCGCCGCGTACTCCAGGTAGTCCTTGAGCTGGGCACCCGTCAGCTTCTTGCCGTACAGGGTGTTGTCGTAGATGTAGAGCCCGGCGACGTCCTTGATGGTGACGCTGCCGGCGGGGATGTCGGCGGTGCGGCTGAACGGCGCGGCGACCGAGATCAGCGGCAGCGCGGCGTCGGCGGCCGAGAGCCCGGACTTCACCGTGTCCATCTGGACCTGGTGGATGAAGTCCATGATCGGTACGTCCTTCCAGCAGGACTCCGCGGCCGAGAGGTCCTCGGTGCAGGTGCCCACGGGCGTGTTGACGTACTTCACCACCAGCTCGTGGTCGGCCTCCAGGAGCTTCTTGATCTCCGGGTCCTCGTCCACGGTGTTCGGGTTGAGGGTCTGGGCCGTCTTCTTCGTCACCTTCCAGCGCCCGTGGTGCAGTTCGAGCTCGAAGTCGAAGACGCTGAGCCGGTAGCCCCAGCAGTAGGGCTCGGAGAGCAGGACGTCCTCGCCGCTCTCCGCGTTCTTCACCGTGTACGAGGGCACCTCGACGTGCGTGTGGCCGACCAGGATCGCGTCGATGCCGGGGACCTGCTCGGCGACGAGGTTCGAGGCGTTCTCGACGTACGGCAGCGCGTCACCGTAGGAGGACGACCCGTCGAGCCCGGAGTGGTCGGTCAGGAAGACGACGTCGCAGCCGAGCGCGCGCAGTCGCGGCACGTACTTCTTCGCCTGCTCGACCAGCCCCGGGAAGACCATCTTCCCGCTGACGTTGTCCTTGTCCCACAGAGCGATTCCGGGGTTGGTGAGCCCGAGGATGCCGACCTTGATGTCGGGCGCTCCCGGCACACAGATCCGCTTGACGGTGTACGGGTGGAAAGCGGGCCGCAGCGTCTTCGCGTCCAGCGCGTTGGCGCCGAGCAGCGGGAAGCGGCACTGGCTCTCGAACTTCCTGAGCACCTCGATGCCGTAGTTGAACTCGTGGTTGCCGAGCGCGGCGGCGTCGTAGCGCATGTGGTTCATGGCGGCGGCCATGGGGTGCTGCGGACCCTTCTTGCCGTCCTTGCCCGTGATCGGGTCGACGCGCGCGAAGTAGTAGGCCAGCGAGGTGCCTTGGATGATGTCGCCGGCGTCGACGAGCAGGACGTGCTCCTCGCCCTTCGCCTCGCGCTGCTGCTTGACGAGGGTGGCCACGCGCGCGACGCCGACGGAGTTGCCCTTGCTGTCGGAGTACGCCTTGTCCAGGTAGTAGTCCCAGTCGAAGACGTGGCTGTGCAGGTCGGTGGTGCCCAGGATGGAGAACGACCAGGTCTTCGGGGCCTTCCCGGGCCGGTGGCCGGCGGCCTCGGCGGGACCGGCGCCGACCGCGCCCGCCGCGGCGACCGCCGCGCCGGTGACGGCCGACTTCTTCACGAACTCCCGGCGGTTCATGGGACTGACGGGCATACGGATCTCCTGGTGCTGGAGAGGCTGCAGAAGGACACGGGAGCGGCGGCTACCCGCGTAGATCGTGCTCGCGCCCGACAGTACCGGTGAACCAGGAAATGACCATGTCCAGGTCAAGGATGGGTCAACCGACCGAGCCGATGATCCTGATCTCGGGCGGCCACAGCACGCCGTCGGCCATCAGCAGCGCAGGCCCGAGGTGCACCGGGCACAGCAGCAGCGGCGGCAGATGATGCCGGACGACCTCGAAGACCGCGGGGTCGGAGCAGTCCGTCCCGCCGGCCGGATCGCCTTCACCGCCGTACGGTCCCCGGCACCGTGGGTTCCGGTGGACACTCATACCTCCAGTGTCCACCGGAACCCGGGTCGCATCGCGAGCGCGTCCTACAGGAACGAGTTGATCTCGATCGTCTCGTCGCGGCCCGGGCCCACGCCGATGGCCGAGATCGGGGCGCCGGACATCTCCTCCAGGGCCTTGACGTAACTCTGGGCGTTCTTCGGCAGGTCGGAGAAGGACTTCGCCTTGGTGATGTCCTCGGACCAGCCCGGCAGGGTCTCGTAGATCGGCTTCGCGTGGTGGAAGTCCGTCTGTGAGTACGGCAGTTCGTCGACCCGCTTGCCGTCGATCTCGTAGGCCACGCAGACCGGGATCTGCTCCCAGCCGGTCAGCACGTCGAGCTTGGTGAGGAAGAAGTCGGTCAGGCCGTTGACCCGGGTCGCGTAGCGGGCGATCACCGCGTCGAACCAGCCGCAGCGGCGGTCGCGGCCGGTGGTCACGCCCCGCTCGCCGCCGATGCGGCGCAGCGCCTCGCCGTCCTCGTCGAACAGCTCGGTCGGGAAGGGGCCGGAGCCGACGCGGGTCGTGTACGCCTTGAGGATGCCGATGACCCGGCTGATCTTCGTCGGGCCCACGCCGGCGCCGGTGCAGGCGCCGCCCGCGGTCGGGTTCGACGAGGTCACGAACGGGTACGTGCCGTGGTCGATGTCGAGGAGCGTGCCCTGGCCGCCCTCGAACAGCACGACCTTGTCCTGCTCCAGCGCCTGGTTGAGCACCAGGACGGTGTCCGCGACGTACGGCTGCAGCCGGTCCGCGTAGCCCAGCAGCTCCTCGACCACCTGGTCGACCGCGATGGCGCGGCGGTTGTAGAGCTTGGTGAGCATCTGGTTCTTGACGTCGAGGGCCGCCTCGACCTTCTGGGTGAGGATCGACTCGTCGTAGAGGTCCTGTACCCGGATGCCGACGCGGTTGATCTTGTCCGCGTACGTCGGCCCGATGCCGCGGCCGGTGGTCCCGATCTTCCGCTTCCCGAGGAAGCGTTCCGTCACCTTGTCCACCGTGACGTTGTACGGCGTGATGATGTGAGCGTTACCGCTGATCAGGAGCTTGGACGTGTCGACGCCGCGCTCGTTCAGCCCGTTCAGCTCGGAGAACAGGACCGACGGGTCGACGACGACGCCGTTGCCGATGACCGGGGTGCACCCCGGGGACAGGATTCCGGAAGGGAGCAGGTGAAGGGCGTACTTCTGATCGCCCACGACTACCGTGTGGCCGGCGTTGTTGCCGCCCTGGTAGCGCACCACGTAGTCGACGGATCCGCCTAGCAGGTCCGTCGCCTTTCCCTTGCCTTCGTCACCCCACTGAGCACCGAGCAGCACAAGTGCGGGCACGCGCGTACACCCCTTCCGGGCGGGGCATGTCCAAGGTCAGGGGCGTACGCGTAGGGTTCACCGCCGCGTGCACCGCGGCCGTCGTTGGCCGCAAACCGTCGGACCGGATGCCCCGGAATAGACGAAGCCCCTGGCGCAATAGCGCAAGGGGCTCTTGCACAAAGATGCTACCCGAGGAAGCGAGGCAGGACCGAGGTGGCGACTTCTCCGACTTCCGAACAGCTGCTGGTGGTCATCGATCCGGTGGCCCGACGCACGGACGGGGAGTCGGTACGTATCGCGAAAGACGTGCTCAGCGCGGGTGCGCACGCGAAGGTCTGCCTGCCGGAGGGACCCGAGGAGTTCGCCCGGGCGCTGGCCCGGCGCGGCTCGCGGCGGCCGGTGGTGGTCGGCGACGACCGTGCGCTGGTGCGCGCCGTGTCCCTGCTGCACCGGCAGCGGGAGCTGGCCGGATGTGCCCTGTCGGTGGTCCCGGTGGGCAGTGTGCTCTCCGTGGCCCAGGCCCTCGGGGTGCCGACCGGGGCGGTCGCCGCGGCGCGGGCGGTCCTCGACGGGGTCGAGCGGCGCATGGACCTGCTGGTGGACGACAGCGACGGCGTGGTGCTCGGCACGCTGCGCATCCCGCCGCCGGTACGGCGGGCCCCGGCACCGGACCCGGGGCGCCCGTGGCTGCGTACGGCCCAGTCCCTGGTCCGCACGCTGGTGCCCGCCCGCGAGGCCGCGGTGCCCCCGCTCCGGCCGGCCCGGCTCAGGGTGGAGGTCGACGGGGTGACGCTGGTGGACCTGGACCAGCCGGTGGAGGCGGTGTCGCTGACGCCGGGCGCCACGGGCCTGGCCGAGGTGGAGGTGCAGCCGGCCTCCGTGGGGGCCGACACCGCGACCCTGCGGGCGAAGGGCCGCACGGTCAGCGTCTCCGGGGCGGACTTCCGCTACCGGGCGGACGCCCGCGTCTGCGGGCCCGTACGACGCCGGACGTGGACGGTGCTGGAAGGAGCGTGGGGACTTACGGTGCCGGATCCGGGGTGACGGGGTCGGATGCAGGGTGACGGGGCTTGCTCCGGGTGACGGGGCCCGATGCGGGTGACGGTGCCCGATGCGGGGTAAGGGCGCCCGATCCCGATCCCGGTGGCGGGGGCCCGATCCAGGTGACGGGGGCCCGATCCAGGTGACGAGGTCCGATGCGAGGCGACGGCGCCCAACCCCGGTAACAGGGCCCGCCCCGGGGACATGGCAGCCGACCCCGGCAACAGGGCCCGACCCGGGTGACGGGGCCCGACCCTGCAGCCCGACCCGAAGAGACGGCGCCGGACGTGAGGTGACGTGCCGGGGAGACGGTGCCCGACCCGAGGTGACACGGCCCGATCCGCAGTTCCGGGGTGAGGCCTCGGTGAGCGTGTGGACGTCCCTGGGAACGGCCAGGTCCGGCGTGGGCAGCAGGGCGCCCAGCTCGCGGTGCTCGCGCGCGAGGGCGGCGACGTAGTCGGCGTAGTCCGGGTCGTCGCGCATCACCGCGAACAGGCCGTTCTCCTCGCCCCGCCAGTGGCCCTCGAGCTCTCGCGCCATGACGCCGCCCAGCCCACGGACGCGCGGCAGGTCCCCGCCGGCCCGGCGCCCCGAGCGCGTCGCCGGCCGCGTCGGTGACGCGCTCGCTCCGACCGACTCCCCTCGACTCCGGTTTCCAAAGGTCTGGTTGACAAACATTTAACGCCTCGACACCCTTGACCGACTCATTCGGGCGACACAGTTCCGGTTCGGTGCACCAGGGGACCACCACGAGGAGGAGCCACCCGATGGCAGTGGACGAGGGAGTCGAGCCGGCGTCGAAGGCGACGGACAAGAACGCCGTTCACCGGCTCAAACCCAACGCGGTCGGCCTTCTCGGCGTGGTCTTCATGGCCGTCGCCACGGCGGCGCCGATCACCGCGATGACCGGCAACGTGCCCTTCATGGTGTCGAGCGGCAACGGCATCGGGGCCCCCGCGAGCTATCTCGTCGCAATGGTCGTCCTGGCAATCTTTTCGGTCGGCTTCACCTCGATGGCGAAGCACATCACCTCCACCGGCGCCTTCTACGGCTTCATCTCCTACGGCCTCGGCCGCACCGCCGGCCTCGCCTCCGGGCTGCTCGCGACCTTCGCGTACGCCGTCTTCGAACCGGCGCTCATCGGCATCTTCTCCACCTTCGCCACCACGACCCTGCAGGACCAGACCGGACTCACCGTCCCCTGGTGGGTCTTCGCGGTGCTGATGCTCGCCGTCAACGCGACCGGCACCTGGTTCGGCGTATCGGTCGCCGAGAAGCTGCTCGTGGTCCTCCTCGCCACCGAGGTGACGGTCCTCGCCGCGATGGCGGTCTCGGTCGCCCTGCACGGCGGCGGCCCGCACGGCTTCAGCCTCGACCCGGTGAACCCGGTCAACGCCTTCAAGGGAACGTCCGCGGGCCTCGGCCTCTTCTTCGCGTTCTGGTCGTGGGTCGGCTTCGAGTCGACGGCGATGTACGGCGAGGAGTCCCGCGACCCGAAGCGGATCATTCCCAGGGCGACGATGGTCTCGGTCCTCGGTGTCGGGGTCTTCTACGTCCTCGTCTCCTGGATGGCCATCGTCGGCAACGGCGAGACGGAGGCGGTGCGGGCGGCCTCCTCCGCGAACCCGCTCGCGCTGTTCTTCGGCCCCACCGAGCGCTACGTCGGGCACTGGGCGGTCGTCGTCATGCAGTGGCTGATGATCACCGGCTCGCTCGCCTGCGGGATGGCCTTCCACAACTGCGCCGCCCGCTACCTGTACGCGCTGGGCCGCGAGGGCGTGCTGCCGTCGCTGCGGAACACCGTCGGGCGCACCCACGGCCGGCACGGCTCCCCGCACCTCGCGGGGCTGGTCCAGACGGCCGTCTCCGCGGTCCTGGTCGGCGCGTTCTGGGCCGCGGGCAAGGATCCGTACAACGCGCTCTACGTCCTGCTGGCCATCCTCGGCACGATGGCGATCCTGATCGTCCAGGCCGTGTGCTCGTTCGCGGTGCTGGTCTACTTCCGCACCCACCACCCCGAGAGCCGGCACTGGTTCAGGACCTTCGCCGCGCCGCTCTTCGGCGGCGTCGCGATGCTCGGCGTGGTGGTCCTGCTGGTGTCCAACATGGGGGCCGCGGCCGGCGCGGAGTCGGGCTCCCTGCTGCTGAGGGCGACCCCCTGGCTGGTGGCCCTGGTCGCGGCGACCGGCGTCGGCTGTGCCCAGTACCTCAAACGGCACTCCCCCGACCGGTACGCCCTGCTGGGACGGACGGTGCTGGAGGAGACGCGGGAGCGTTAGGGCCTGTCCTCCGGGCCGAAGAGGGTTTCTCGGTGGATGCGCCAGCGCTCCATCATCCGGGCCACGTCCTTCTCGATGAACTCGAAGAACGCGAGCGTCTCGGCGAGCCGGCGGCCCGCCGGGGTGTCGGCGCCCAGGCTGGTCACGCCCTCCCGCAGCGCGTCCTCCCAGCGCTTGATGATCGCCTCGCGGTTGGTCAGCGCCTCGTACCACTGGTCGCTGTGCACCCGGTACCGCTCCCGCCGGGACCCGGGCTCCCGCTCGCGCGAGAGCATGTGCACCTGCGCGAGGTAGCGCACCGCCCCGGACACCGCGGCCGGGCTGATCTGCAACTGCTCGCTCAGTTCGGCGGAGGTCCGGGCACCGCTGTCGGAGGCGAGCAGCGCGGCGAAGACCCTGGCCGGCATCCGCTGCAGCCCGGCCTCCACGAGCTGGGCCGCGAAGTGCTCCACGAACCGCGAGACGTCGTCGGGATTCCGCGCCACCGCGTTCTCCGCGTTGTCCGTCATGCGTCAACCCTATCTTCGGTTTTCACGCTTCCTTAACTTCACAAATTTCTGAAAGAAGCGTACGTTCTGAACCATGACGAAGGCAAACCCCGCCATTGAGGTATCCGGCCTGCACAAGTCGTTCGGCAGGACCCATGCTTTGGACGGCCTCGACCTGGGGGTGGAGACCGGCGAGGTGCACGGCTTCCTCGGCCCGAACGGCGCCGGCAAGTCCACCACCATCCGCGTCCTGCTCGGCCTGCTGCGCGCGGACGCGGGCGCCGCGCGGGTGCTCGGCCGCGACCCGTGGCACGACGCGGTGGAGGTGCATCGCCGGATCGCGTACGTCCCCGGGGACGTGACCCTGTGGCGCAACCTCTCCGGCGGCGAGGTCATCGACCTCTACGGCAGGCTGCGCGGCGGCCTGGACGCCGGCCGCCGCGCCGAGCTGATCGAGCGCTTCGAGCTGGACCCCACCAAGAAGGGCCGCACCTACTCCAAGGGCAACCGGCAGAAGGTCGCCCTGGTCGCCGCGTTCGCCTCGGACGTGGACCTGCTGATCCTGGACGAGCCGACGTCGGGCCTGGACCCGCTGATGGAGGGGGTCTTCCAGCGCTGCGTGGAGGAGGAGCGCGAGCGCGGCCGGACCGTCCTGCTCTCCTCGCACATCCTCAGCGAGGTCGAGGAGCTCTGCGACCGGGTGAGCATCATCCGCAAGGGCCGGACGGTGGAGAGCGGTTCGCTGGCCGACCTGCGCCATCTGACCCGGACCAGCGTCAGCGCCGAACTCGTCGGCGAGCCCAACGGGTTGGCGCGGCTGCCGGGCGTCCACGACCTCGACGTCCAGGGCAGGCGGGTGCGGCTCCAGGTCGAGACGGACAAACTCGACGCCGTCCTGCGGCAGTTGAGCGAGTCGGGCGTACGGTCGCTCACCTCGACGCCGCCGACCCTGGAGGAGCTGTTCCTGCGGCACTACCAGGAGGAGGGTGCCGAGTCGGCGCAGGGGGCGGAGGTGGCGTCCCGATGACCGCCACGTCGTTCTCCGTACGGGGCGGGGGCACGCGCCAACTGGCGGGCACCGGCATCCTGTTGCGGTTCGCGCTGCGCCGCGACCGGGTGCTGATCCCGGTGTGGGTCGCGGTCAACACGCTCATGGTCCTGTCCATGCCGAACACGCTGAAGAGCCTGTACGGCACCCAGGCCCAGCGCGACGACCTCATGCACCAGATGGCGACGAACTCCTCGCTGCGCGCCCTGGTCGGCCCGGTCTTCGACGACTCGCTCGGCGCCCTGACGGCCTGGCGGGTCGGCGTCTACGCCGGTGCCCTGGCCGCCGTGACCAGCCTTCTCGTCGTCGTACGGCACACCAGGGACGAGGAGGAGAGCGGCCGTCAGGAACTGGTCTCCTCCGGCATGGTGGGCCGCCGCGCACCGCTGACCGCGGGGCTGCTGGCGGCCGGGGTCGCGAGCGGGGTGCTGGCCCTGCTGGTGGCGGGCGGCCTGGCCGGACACGGGGCCGCGGGGGCCGTGGCCTTCGGCCTGGGCCTCGCGGGCGTCGGCATGGTCTTCGCCACGGCGGCGGCGATCGTCGCCCAGCTGACCGAGAGCGCGCGGCTGGCCCGCGGGCTGACGGCCGCGGTGCTGGGCGCGGCCTTCGTGCTGCGCGCGGCGGGCGACTCGGCCACCGACGACGGTTCGTCCGTCCTGACCTGGCTGTCGCCGCTCGGCTGGCTGGAGAACCTGCGGCCCTACGCCCACGAACGCTGGTGGGTGCTGCTGCTGTTCGTGGCGGCGGCGGTGGTGCAGGGCGTGGTGGCGTACGAGCTCGCCGGGCGCCGCGACATCGGCATGAGCTTCCTGCCGACGCGCCCCGGACCGGCGTCCGGGCGGCTCGGCACGGCGGGCGCGCTCGCCTGGCGGCTCCAGCGGGGCGGCGTGCTCGGCTGGAGCGTCGGCTTCTTCCTCGCGGGGGTCGTCTACGGCGGCCTGACGGACGGCGCGGCCGACCTGGTCCGCGACAACGACAACGCCCGCCAGATCTTCGAGCGCATGGGCGGCAGGTCGGGGATCACCGACTCCTTCCTCGCCTCGATGACCGGGATGCTCGGCCTGATCGCGGCCCTGTTCATCGTCGCCTCGGTGCTCCGGCTGCACGGCGAGGAGACCTCCGGCCGCGCCGAGCCGCTCCTCGCGAACGCGGTGGGCAGGCTGCGCTGGGCCGCCGGCCACCTGGTCGTCGCCTTCGGCGGAACGGTCCTCATCATGCTGCTCACCGGTCTGGGCTTCGCCGTCGGCTACGGCAAGCAGATCGGCCCGATCATGGGGTCCTGCCTGGTGCAGGTGCCCGCGGTGTGGGTGATCGGCGGGGTCGCGGTGCTCCTCCACGGCTGCCTGCCCCGGGCGGCGACGGCGGCCTGGGGCGTGGCGGGCGCGGTGCTCCTGATCGGCTGGGTCGGCCCCGCGCTGAACGTCCCCCAGGCGGTCCTGGACCTCTCCCCCTTCGGCCACCTCCCGAAGCTGCCGGGCGGCTCCATGCACTGGCCCCCCGTCCTGATCCTGCTCGCCCTGGCGGCCGCCCTCGTGACGGCCGGCCTGACGGGACTACGACGGCGGGACATGACGACCTGACGAGACTGCGGCCGGAGGAACCCCGCGGCCTCGCGGTGTGGGCCGTCGACGTCCGGGCCCGGTTCTGGCGGTTCGAGCAGAGCCCGGACTGGAGCGTCCTCCACGCCGAACTGCCGCTCACGGCCCTCGGGGGAGCGCCGCGGGCCTCGCCCTCTGGGCGGTGGTCCGGTGCGCAGGGCGATGACGGCATGTCCGTGCACTGTGCAACCGTCCGGCCCTCCGCCGAGTCATCCACCACGTCGCGGGCGAACGGGACGACGCGGAGGGAGACGGTGCATGGCACGACGGGGCGCGGGGCGCGGGACCGTGGAGGGGGAAGGACAGCGGCGGCTACGCCGGGCCGCCGTCGCCGGCGGCGCCACCGCCGTCTGTCTCGGGGCGGCGTCCCTCGCGATCGAGGGCGCCGCCGGGGCCGCGCACGGCATCCCCTGGTTCGTCGTCGTGCCGCTCACCCTGCTGTGCAGCGTCTTCGCGGGCTGGGCGGGAGCGCGGACCGGCCGCGAGAACGCCGTCCGCGCGGAGATGCTCGGCCCCGGCGAGCGGCTGATCGGCGCCTACGCCGTGCGGCCGCCGTTCACGCCCGGGCGGGCCCCGACGCCGTACGAGAACCCGCCCTTCCAGCTGCTGCTGACCTCCCGGCACCTGCAGCTGTGGGAACACTCCCAGCTGCTGTGGGCCCACCCCTGGCCCGAGCTGCGCCTGGCCGTCGACGGGCCGCGCCTGAAGATCTACCACCGCGGCGAGGAGGCGGGCTTCATGGTCCTCGAACCCCCGGGCACACCCCTGGAGGTGCAGCTCGCCGCCCGCCGCCTCGGTGCCTCCTGACGCGACGGCGCCTAGGCCGACACCCGGAGTCCGTCGAGCCCCCTGATGACGAAGTTGGGCTTGCGCTCGGGCTCGGCCGCCAGGCTCAGGCCGGGCGCCTTCTCCAGCAGGGCCGTCATCGACGCCGCCAGTTCGATGCGGGCCAGGGGCGCGCCGATGCAGTAGTGGATGCCGGCGCTGAAGGAGATGTGCGGGTTGTCGGCGCGGGTGAGGTCGAGCTCCTCCGGCTCCCGGAACACCTCGGGGTCGTGGTTGGCGGAGCCGAAGAGCATGGCGATCTCCGCGCCCCTCGGGATCGTCGTGCCGTCGATCTCGATCTCGTCCAGCACCCAGCGCTCGAAGAGCTGGAGCGGGGTGTCGTAACGCATCAGCTCCTCGACCGCCGACGGGACGAGGGAGTGGTCGGCGCGCAGCGCCGCGAGCTGGGCCGGGTTGCGGAACAGGGCCCACCAGCCGTTGACGGTCGCGTTCACCGTCGCCTCGTGGCCCGCGTTCAGCAGCAGGACGCAGGTCGAGATCATCTCCTGCTCGGTGAGCCGGTCGCCCTCGTCGTGCGCGGCGATCAGGCCCGAGATCAGGTCCTCCCCGGGCTGCTTGCGGCGCTCGTCGATCAGCCGGAGGAGGTACTCCGAGAACTCGACCGACGCCTGCACGGCCCTGCGCGCCGTGTCCTCGCCGGGATTCAGCTCGTACATCCCGCAGATGTCGGCCGACCAGGGGCGCAGCGGCGCCCGGTCGGACTCGGGGATGCCGAGCATCTCGGCGATGACCGCCACGGGCAGCGGCTCGGCGACGTCGGTGAGCAGGTCCCCGCCGCCCCGCGCGACCAGCCGGTCCACCAGCGCCCCGGCGAGGCCCGTCACGTACGGCCTCAGCCGCTCGACCGTCCGCGGCGTGAACGCCTTCGACACCAGCCGCCGGATCCGGGTGTGATCCGGCGGTTCCAGGTCGAGCATCCCGTGGTCGTTGAGCGTGTGGAACGGCTCGTGCTCGGCCGGCGGCGCCGTCCGCCCGAAGTCCTCGTGCGTGAACCGGTGCTGGTACGTCCGCCCCAGGCGCCGGTCGCGCAGCAGCGCCGAGACGTCCGCGTGGTGCGGCACCAGCCACTGGTCCGTGGGCTCGAAGTAGTGCACCCGGCCCTTGGCGCGCAGCTCGGCGTAGGCGGGGTAGGGGTCGGCGAGGAACGCCGGGTCCCACGGGTCGAAGGCGAGGTCGGAAACAGCTCCCATGCCCGGACGCTAGCCCGGCTCACCCCGGCGTGACCAGCCTGGCCTCGTACGCGAACACCGCCGCCTGGGTGCGGTCCCTGAGGCCCAGCTTCACCAGGATCCGGCTGACGTGTGTCTTGATCGTCGACTCGGCGACCACCAGCCGCCCGGCGATCTCCGCGTTCGACAGGCCCTGCGCGATCAGCACCAGCACCTCGGTCTCCCGCTCGGTCAGATCGCCGTAGGCCGCCTGCGCGGACGCCATCAGGCGCGGCGCCGACGACAGCTTGGAGAACTCCGTGATCAGCCGCTTCGTCACGGTGGGCGCGAGCAGTGCCTCGCCCGCGGCCACCACCCTGACACCGTCGGCGAGTTGGCGGGCCGAGGCGTCCTTGAGCAGGAAGCCGGAGGCGCCCGCCCTGAGCGCCTGGTAGACGTACTCGTCGAGGTCGAAGGTGGTCAGCACCAGCACCTTCGAGGTGCTGTCGGCGGCGACGATCTCGCGGGTCGCCTCGATGCCGTTCAGCTCGGGCATGCGGATGTCCATCAGGACGACGTCGGGGGCCAGCTCGCGGACCCGGTCGACGGCCTCGCGTCCGTTGACCGCCTCGCCGGCCACCTCGATGTCCGGCATCGCGTTCAGCAGGACCGAGAAGCCCTCGCGCACCATCATCTGGTCGTCCGCGATCAGGACGCGGATGGTCATGCGTCACCGTCCCTGGTACCGGCGACCGGCAGGAACACCGTCACCTCGTAGCCTCCCGCGTCCGTGGCGTCCGCGGTCATCTCGCCGTTCAGCATCGACACCCGCTCCCGCATGCCGGTGATGCCGTGCCCGGCGCCCGGTGACGGTTTCACCAGGCTCGGCTCGGGCGGCGGGTCGTTGACTATGCGCAGGCCCAGGCCGCCGAGGACGTAGCCGATCTCGACGCGCGCGCCCGCGCCGGGCGCGTGCCGCAGGCTGTTGCTCAGCGCCTCCTGGACGATGCGGTACGCCGACAGCTCGACGCCCTGCGGCAGTTCGCGCACCGCTCCGGTCACCGTCTTGTCGACGCGCAGGCCCGCCTCGCGCACGTTCGCCAGCAGCCCGTCCAGGTCGGCGAGGGTGGGCTGCGGGGCGTCCGGGGCCTCGTAGTCCTCGGCACGGACGACGCCGAGGACGCGGCGCAGCTCGGTGAGCGCGGCCACCGCGTTCTCCCGGATGGTGGCGAAGGCGCGCTCCAGCTCCGGCGGCGGGTTCTCCACCCGGTAGGGGGCGGCCTCCGCCTGGATGGCGACGACCGACATGTGGTGCGCGACCACGTCGTGCAGTTCGCGGGCGATCGTCGTGCGCTCCTCCAGGAGGGTGCGCCGGGACCGCTCGTGCGCGGTGACCGTCCGCTGGATGGTCACCTCCTGGTGGGCGTCGCGCCGGATGTGCCAGAGGGAGACGGCGAGCAGGCAGAGGGCGGAGACGAACAGCAGCTGCACGGTGTTCGGGCCGAAGTAGTGGCCGCCGCCGAGGAGGCTGCCGATCACCGAGCCGTACACCCCCGTCAGCGCCCACATCCAGGCGGCGGTGCGCGGCCTGGTGCGGATCGCGACGATCGTGAGCACGAACAGGTGGCAGGCGAAGCTGCCGGGCGGCCAGGGCCACTCCCCGTCCCAGTTGCCGTCGAGCACCGCGGCGACCGGGGTCGCGAACATCGACAGCCAGAACGCGCCGACCGGCCGGACCATGGTCAGCAGGACCGGGACCAGCGCCAGCAGGCCGAGGACCAGATTGACGCCCGCGCCGCGGAAGCTGCTGGTGGCGACGAGCATCGCCAGCAGGCCGGCCGCCGTGATCAGGGCGTGCGGCGCCCAGGCCGCGTACTCGCGCAGCCGGCCGGGCAGCCGGCGGGCGAACCGCCCGTCGGCGCTCGCGCGGGGCAGCGGGCGGTAGGCGAAGACGTCGTGGAACAGGTCCTGCCGCAGGCCGCCCAGGGCGTCCATGGCCGCCCGGAACTCCGGGCTGCGCGGCTTGTACGGCTCGAACGCGCCCTCCGGCGGCTCCGGCGGCGTCGACTGCGTCTGGCTGGTGTCGGTCACGGTAGAAACGGTAGGCGCAGGCCCGGGCGGCGGGCGTCACCAGTGAGAAGGGTCCTTCGGCCTCCCTCTCAGGTACTACGGCGGCCACCGGCCGGTCAGTGGCCGGACGGCCGCACCAGTCCCGACTCGTACGCGAACACCGCCGCCTGCGTACGGTCGCGCAGGCCCAGCTTCACCAGGATGCGGCCCACATGGGTCTTCACGGTCTGCTCGGCGACGACCAGCCGCTCGGCGATCTCCGCGTTCGACAGGCCCTGCGCGATCAGGGCGAGGACCTCCGTCTCGCGCTCGGTCAGATCGCCCACCCGCTCCTTGAGCGGTGCCCGGGGCCTGCCGTCCAGGCGGGAGAACTCCGCGATCAGCCGGCGGGTGATGCCCGGGGCGAGCAGCGCGTCACCGGCTGCCACCACCCGCACCGCCTCGGCCAGCTGGTCGGCGGAGGCGTCCTTGAGCAGGAAGCCGGACGCCCCCGCGCGCAGCGCCTCGTAGACGTACTCGTCGAGGTCGAAGGTGGTCAGCACCAGCACCTTGATGTGCGGGGTCGCCTCGGTGATCCGGCGGGTGGCCTCGATGCCGCCGAGCTCGGGCATGCGGATGTCCATCAGGACGACGTCCGGGGCGAGTTCGGCGACCTGGGCGACGGCGTCCAGGCCGTCGACCGCCTGGCCGACCACGTCGATGTCCGGCTTGGTGTTGAGCAGCACGCCGAAGCCCTGGCGGACCATCTGCTGGTCGTCGGCGATCAGTACGCGGATGGGGCTGCTCGTCATGCGGTGTGGTCCTTCGGGTCGAGGGCGCCGGCGACGTCCGCGGCACCGGGGTCCGGTCCGTCGGCGCGCGCGGGCAGGAACGCGGAGATCTTGTAGCCGCCGTCCGGCAGCGGGTGCGCCGACAGGTCGCCGCCGAGCATCGCGGCCCGCTCCCGCATGCCGAGCAGCCCGTGGCCCGCGCCGGGCGAGGCGGGGGCGGGCCGGTCCGGCCGCGAGTTGACGACCTCCACGCGCAGGCCGAAGGGGACGTACTCGACGGTGACGCCGGCCCGTGCGCCGGGTGCGTGGCGCAGGACGTTGCTCAGCGCCTCCTGCACGATCCGGTACGCCGACAGCTCCACACCGGACGGCATCGGGCGGCGCCGCCCGGTGGTGGTGACGGTGACCGTGAGCCCGGCCGCGCGGGTGTTCTCGACCAGCGCGTCCAGCCGCTCCAGGGTGGGCTGGGGGCTGTGCGGGCCGGGCCCGGCGTCGTCGAGCGCGTCCGTCTCGGGGTCCTCCGAGCGCAGCACGCCGAGGACCCTGCGCAGCTCGGTCAGCGCCTCCAGCGCGTTGTTGCGGATGCCGTCGAGGTTCTCGCGGAGCTCCGCGGGCGGGTCCTGGACGAGGTGCGGGGCGACCTGGGCCTGGATGGAGATCACGGACATGTGGTGGGCGACCACGTCGTGCAGCTCGCGGGCGATGCGGTTGCGCTCCTCCAGCAGGGTGCGCCGGGCCCGCTCCTCGGCGGTGAGCGTGGTCTGCCGGCTCAGCTCCGCGCGGGCCTCGCGGCGGCTGTGCACCAGACTGCCGAGCATCACGACGAACGTGGACAGGGCGATGGCGAGGACACCGGTGGACTGATAGTGCGCTGCGCCCCACGCACCCTCCAGGGCCCAGGTGACCAGAACGGTCACGGCCAGCGCCTCGACCGCCACCCTGGTCCGCACCCGCAGCGCGAGCAGCGTCAGCACGAGCAGCTGGGCGATGAGTCCGGCCGCCGTCCAGGGCCAGGTGAACTCGGTCCCCGGGACCTCGCCGAGGCGGCCGTGCACCACGAGAGCGCACACCAGCGAGGCCCCGGTGGACAGCCACCACGCGGGGAGGGGCCGCCACAGCGCCAGGACCACCGCGCCGGACTTGGCTAGCGCCAGCAGGAACGACCAGCCGAAGCCCAGATGGCCGTTGTCCTGGAGCTGGGCCACGTCGCCGATCATGATGCCGAGCGCGGCGACGCAGACCACGGCGTGCGGCACCCGGCGCAGCGAGGCGGAGGCGGGGAGCGGGTCCGCCCGGACCGTGCACAGGTCCTCGCGCAGCCCGCGCAGCAGCCGGCCGGCGGCCGCCTGCCGCATCCCCGTTCGCGTCACGCGGACCACCCTAGGCATGGTGCGCCGGCCTCGCGGGAGACCCTTCCGGGGTGCGGTTGACCCGGACCACCCGGGAGGGGCCGGGGCCCGAAGGGCGCGGCGCCCGGCGTTCGCAGGAGTGGAAGGCCGTCCAGCACACCGCGAGGACCAGCGCGAAGACGGGCAGCCAGGCCAGCCGGCAGGCCACCCAGACGAGGTCGCCGGGAACGGTGTGCAGACCGGGGAGCCGGCCCGCGGTCAGGGCGGTGGCCGTGGTCGCCATCAGCGCCGTCTGGTGCCAGAGGAAGATCGTCATCGCGGAGAGGTTCACGAAGGCCACCGCCGCCCAGGCCAGGGGGCGCCGCATCGCGCTGCGCAGCCGGTCGCGCAGCAGCAGCGCCAGCCCGCACTGGGCCAGTCCGAAGGTGACCGCCGCCAGGGTGGGCGGGTCGAGGTTGGAGACCGCCTGCCCGGGGACGCCCACCATCGAGGCCGGGTAGCCGGCCCAGGCGACCAGCGCGGCCGTCGCCGCCGTGCCGCCCGCGAGCAGGATCCAGCCCGCGCGGCGGCGGTCCAGCTCGCCGCGGGTCCAGGCCGCACCCAGGGTGTACGGCACCAGCCAGCCCGCCGCCACATTGATCCAGCCGAGACTGTGCGGGGCGCCGAGGCCGAAACGGAGAAGGTCCACATGGAGGACGACGGCCAGCGGCCACAGGGGGTTGAGCCGGGTCAGCAACGGGGTCGCCGCGGTCAGGGCCGCGAACACCACCAGGAACCACAGGGGCGAGAGCGCGAGCTTGACCAGGGTGTGGACGGTGCCGAGCTCCGCTCCCGACAGCAGCAGCGCGGCCGCCGTGATCGTCCAGAGGATCAGGACCGCCGCCACCGGCAGGAACAGCCGCGACAGACGGGCCCTCAGCCAGTGGGCGTACGGCGTGCCCTGTGCTTGCGCCGCCGTGTAGCTGCGGGTCGCCACATGGCCGCCCACCAGGAAGAACACGGCGAGGGTCTGGAAGGCCCAGGAGATCGGGGCCAGCCACGGCAGGTGCTGGAGCGGGCTCGCTGCGTGCAGCGTGCCGCCGTCCGCCACCAGGGCCGTGACCAGCCAGTGGCCGAGGACCACGCCAAGGATCGCGAAGGCGCGCAGTGCGTCCACGGCGCGGTCGCGGTCCGCGGGTGAGGCGGCGTCGACGCGCTCGGCGCCGCGCCGTATGCCCGTGCGCGCCCGGCGCAGCATCGTCTCACGCACGGGTCACCTCCTTGGTGTCGCCGAGGACGATGCGGGTGAGGTTGGCGAGGGAGACCGAGCCCGGCCGGAAGTAGTCGCTGTGGCCGCCGCCGCCCGCCGCGAAGACGTGGGCGCCGAAGGCCGGGGACACCGGGTCGGCGCCGAGGCCGACGGTCGTGCCGAACAGGTCCGTCCTGACGTGCGGGACCTCCTCGATCCAGTCGCCGCCGCCACGGGCCGCCCAGACGTGGGCCCGGGTGTGCAGGTCAGCCGCCCGGCGCGCGCCCGTGCCGGGGCTGCCGACGAGGGCGATGTCGGTGACGTCCAGGCCGGCGGCGGCGCTGCCGCAGACGACCGTGCCGTAGGAGTGGCACAGGAGGGAGATCTTCGCCGTGCGGCCCGCTATGCGGTGCAGGTCGCCGACGAACTCCCTGAGCCGCGGGGCCGCTTGGTCGGCTCGGCCGGTGGTGAGCACCGCGGGGCTGATCGTGTCCGGGGTGCGGTACCCCAGCCAGGCGACGACCGCGGTGCGGGTGCCGAGGGGGGCCTCCCGCTCGAGACGCCGATGCAGGGCTAGGGCGCCCGCGCGGAAGCGGTCGTAGGTGTCGAGGGAGGTGTCCGAGCCGGGGACCAGGACGGCGATGCGGTCGGCTCGGGCGAGGTCGCCGAGGACCTCGGCCGCCCGGCCCGGGCCGCGGCCGTCGAAGGCGAGGTAGTGGCGGGTGGGGGCGGCCAACGCCCGGTCCGCCGCGGCCCGTTCGCGGTCGCCGTGGGCCGCGGCCATACGGGACGCCCGCGCGGCGTTGGCGCGGTTGGCGTCGTAGGCGGCCCGCAGGGTGGATGCGGTCGCGGGGGCGAGGGCCGCCGGGACCGGGGCCGGGATCGTGGGCCTGGCGGCGGCGGAGAGCGGGACCACGACGGCGGCGGTGATGAGGGCGGCGAGGGTGGCTCGCCGCCATCTGGAGCTGCGGCCCCGCGAGGTCGCCTCCTGCTCGAGCCCCATGGCCGCCTCCCCTTCCGGATCGCCCGTCCATCGGGCTTGTCCGGTAAGGAAGTTACGGACCGTGACACGTCGTCCGCGTCACGCCAGGGAGCTCATGCGGCACGTAGCTCTCAGGTACTACGGGTATGCAAGGGGGACCGCGGGAAGCGTCACCAGGCCAGCTGGGCGATCTCCTCCGCGACCACCGCGCACGCGTCCGCCGCCGGGTCGATCAGGGGGAAGTGGCCGACCTCCTCGAGCAGGGTGAGGCCGACGACCTCGCCGGCCTTCGCCGCAGCGTCCGCGTAGGACTCGGCGACCGCCTGCGGGACGGTGAGGTCCTCGCGGCCCTGGACGAGGGTGGTCGCGATACCGGTGGGCAGCAGCAGGGAGGGGTCGGCGTACGGCCGCCGCTCGGCGAACCTCTCGTCGCCGCCCAGGAGTTGACGGGTGGCCCCGGCGCACACGTCGAGCTTGTCGGCGACCTCGAAGTCGCCGATCGGGGCCAGGGCGACGACCCCGCGCAGCGGCGCGGGCCGGTCGATGCGCCAGGGGGCGTCCTCGGGCAGCAGATGGCGGGCCGCCGCCCACAGCGCGAGATGGCCGCCGGCCGAGTGCCCGGTGATCACCGTGCGGCGCGGGTCGGCCTGCACCAGGTGCTCGCGCACCAGGCCGGGCAGGGCGTCCAGCGCGGCCGCGACGTCGTCGAAGGTCTCGGGCCACCGGCCCGCGACGGGCCCGCTCCCGCCCTGTGCCGGGATCGCGCTCCCGCGCCGGTACTCCACGCTGGCCACGGCGAAGCCGCGCCGGGCGAGGAAGTCCGCGAACGGGGAGATGTGCCGGCGGTCGTACGCCGCCCGCCAGGCGCCCCCGTGCAGCACGACGACCAGCGGGGCGGGGCCGCCCGGGACCGCCTCCACGCGCGGGACGTAGAAGTCGATCAGCTGGTCGGGATGGTCACCGTAGGCGGCGGTGGAGTCGGGGTCGACCGCCGGGTGCGAGAACGCCGACTCCTCTTCGGCGGCGGCCCGGGCTGCTGCGGCGTCGTCCGGCATGCTCCAACCTCTCAGCGACGATGGGATACCTCCCAGGCCTGTGGCACTGGGGGAAAGTTCGGCGGGCCAGGTGCGACATCGGGCCGTTGGCGGGGACGGTATCAGGCCGGTGACGTGCGCGGACACGGGGATGTCACGCTCGGTGAGGGGGAAACGGTTCTGTATCCGTGCAAGCCGGGCGGTTCCGGGGAACCGCCCGGCCGTGCGGCGGGCGCGGGGGCTATCCGGCGAGCGTCTCGGCCAGCACCCGGGCCGCCCGCTCTACGTCGCCGAACCCGACGTAGAGCGGGGTGAAGCCGAACCGGAGGACGTCCGGGTGCCGGAAGTCCCCGACCACGCCCCGCTCGATCAGCCGCTTCATGACGTCCCCGGCGTCCTCGCACCTCAGCGCCACCTGGCTGCCGCGCTCCGCGTGGGCGGCCGGGGTCAGCGACTGCACCCGCCCCGCGGGCACGTACGCGCGCACGCACTCCAGGAAGAAGTCCGTCAGCGCAAGGGACTTGGCCCGTACCGCCTCGACCGTGACGCCGTCCCAGACGTCGAGCGCCGCCTCCAGCGCGAGCATGGAGAGGATGTCCGGGGTGCCGACCCGGCCGCGCAGCGCGCCGGACGCGGGCTCGTACGCGGACCGCATCCCGAAGGGCTCCGCATGGGAGTTCCAGCCGGGCAGCGGGGAGTCGAAGCGGTCCTGGAGATCGGCGCGGACGTAGAGGTACGCAGGTGAACCCGGGCCGCCGTTGAGGTACTTGTACGTGCAGCCGACCGCGAGGTCGACGCCGTGCTCGTCCAGCCCGACCGGCAGCGCGCCCGCGCTGTGGCACAGGTCCCAGACCACCGGCGCGCCCGCCGCGTGCACCGCCGCCGTCAGGCCGGGCAGGTCGTGCAGCCGGCCGGTGCGGTAGTCGACGTGGTTGAGCAGGACGGCGGCCGTACGGCCGGACAGCGCGCCCGGCACCTCGGCCGGCTCCAGCGGACGCAGCGTGCACCCGGTCATCCGGGCCGCCGACTCCGCGATGTACCCGTCCGTGGGAAAGGTCGTGGCGTCGACCAGGATCTCGTCCCGGCCGCCGCCGGCGCGCTGCGCGAGCCGTACCGCGCCCACAAGTGCCTTGAAGACGTTGACACTGGTCGAGTCGCCCACGACGATCTGCCCGCGCGCCGCGCCGACCAGCGGCGCGATCCGGTCGCCGATCCGCTCGGGCGCCGTCCACCAGCCGCTCTCGTCCCAGGACCGGATGCGCAACTCGCCCCACTGGCGCCGTACGACGTCCTCCACCCGGCCCGGGACGGCCGCCGGCAGGGCGCCGAGGGAGTTGCCGTCGAGGTACACCACCTCGTCCAGGACGAACTTCCCGCGCACCGCGGCCAGTTCGTCGGCGGCGTCCAGCTTGGCCGCTCCGGCGGCGAGCTCGGTCGTCTCAGACATGGGACCTCGCCGTCCACAGCTCGGGGAACACGTTCTTCTGCGCGCGCTTCTCCAGCCAGGCGACGCCCGCGGAGCCGCCCGTGCCCGCCTTGGCGCCCATCGCGCGGCGGGTGGCCACCAGATGGTCGTTGCGCCATCGCCACACCAGTTCGGCGACGTCCGTCAACGCCTCGCCGAGGCGTCCGAGTTCGGCGTGCTCGTCACCGGAGTAGATGTCGGTCCAGACGGCCTCCACGGCCTCCGAGGGCTCGTGGCGCAGCGAGACGTCGCGCTGCAGGACGGAGGCCGGGATCGGCCGGCCGCGCCGGGCGAGCAGGCGCAGCACCTCGTCGTACAGGCTCGGCTCGTGCAGCGCCTTCTCCAGCTCGGCGTGCACACGCGGGGCGCCGCGGTGCGGGACGAGCATGGACGCGGACTTCTCGCCCAGCAGGAACTCCATCCGCCGGTACATCGCCGACTGGAAGCCGGAGCCCTCGCCGAGGGCGGAGCGGTAGGAGTTGAACTGGGCCGGTGTGAGCTGCGCGAGGGGCCTCCAGGAGGCGTTCAGCGCCTCCAGCTCGCGCACCGAGCGCTTCAGCGCGTCGACCGCCACCGGTACCCGGTCCTCACGAAGGGACCGCGCGGCGGTCTCCCACTCGTGGACGATCACGGTGAACCACAGCTCCATCACCTGGGTCGTGACCAGGAAGACCATCTCTCCGGGATCGTCGGAGAGGGTGTGCTGGAGGTGGGTGAGCACGTCCGCCTGGACGTAGTCCTCGTACGGTGTCGTGCCCTGGAAATCGAGATGCGGGGTCTCGGGCTCGGAAGCCTCGTGGGACATCGCTGTCTCCTGGTGTGTGCTACGGGTAGCGGTCCGCCCCTGCCGTTACCGGCACGGGGGCCCCGGTCCCCACCGGCATCCTCCGCAATCACTCCGGGTGCCGCAAGGTCCGCCCGGTCACACCGGGCGGACCGCGGACACCGCCGTCCGCGCTAGCCCAGTGTCTGGGCCGCCGTCGGCGAGGAGTCCTTCAGGAACTGCGAGCAGCGCTCGTACTCGTCCTGCTCGCCGATCGACTGCGCGGCGCGGGCGAGGGCGTGCAGGGCGCGCAGGAAGCCGCGGTTCGGCTCGTGCTCCCAGGGCACCGGGCCGTGGCCCTTCCAGCCGCTGCGGCGCAGGGCGTCCAGGCCGCGGTGGTAGCCCGTACGGGCGTAGGCGTACGACTCCACGACGCTGCCCCGCTCGAACGCCTCGTCGGCCAGCTGGGCCCAGGCCAGCGAGGACGTCGGGTACTTGGCGGCGACGTCCGCGGGCGGCGTGCCGCCCGCCAGCAGCTCGCGGGGCGCGGGGTCGTCGGGGAGGTGGGTCGGGGGCGGGCCCCCGAGGAGGTTCTCGTGAATCGACATGCGTCAAGTCTGCGGCATCACTCGGTGCGCGGCGTCTGCGGTGCCTCCGCCAGGACGGTCGCCCCCCGCTGCCCCTCCAGCGGCGGCGCGGTGACCGATCCGTGCGTACGGCACTCCGGGCGGCGGCATTCCGCGGGCAGGGAGCGCACGGTCGCGAAGGCCACCGCCGATCCCACCACCAGCAAACCGGCGCAGATCAGCATCGCCCGGTGGAAGGCGTCGTCGAAGGCGGTGGGCGAGCGGTAGGCCTCCGGGCCCATGCCGGCGAGCAGCGGCAGCGCGGCCACCGCGATCAGGCCGGCCGCGCGGGCGGCGGCGTTGTTGATCCCGCTGGCCAGGCCCGCCCGCGCGGTGTCCACCGAGCCCAGCACGGTCGAGGTCAGCGGGGCGACCAGCGTGACCATGCCGACGCCCAGGACCAGGACGGCGGGCAGGACGTCGCGCACGTACGAGGCGCCCGGCCCGACCCGCAGCATCAGCAGCATCCCGGCCGCGCACAGCAGGGGGCCGACGGTGAGCGGGATACGGGGGCCGA
Source organism: Streptomyces sp. NPDC057616 (assembly GCF_042800575.1). Classification (NCBI taxonomy): domain Bacteria; kingdom Bacillati; phylum Actinomycetota; class Actinomycetes; order Kitasatosporales; family Streptomycetaceae; genus Streptomyces; species Streptomyces sp. NPDC057616. The sequence goes on along the minus strand of NZ_JBHVGU010000011.1, from coordinate 198,826 downwards.
TGCGGTCGGCCAGCGCGCCTGAGCGGGCCGAGAACAGCAGCATCAGGGCGGTGGTCGGCAGCAGGGCCGTACCGGCGGCGAGGGGTGTCCAGCCGACGGCGACCTGGAGCTGGAGGGCGGTGAGGAAGAAGAAGCCGGCGAACGCCGCGTACACGCACAGGGTGACCAGGTTGACGGCCGTGAACTGGCGGGAGGCGAAGATCTCCAGCGGCATCATCGGGTCCGGGCTGCGCCGCTCGACCTGCACGAAGGCGATGGCCGCGGCCACTCCGGCCACGGCGGTGACGGCGACGACCAGCGAGCCCTGGCGGGCCTCGATCAGGGCGTAGGTGATCAGGCCCAGGGCGAGTGCGGCGAGGAGCGCGCCGAGCGCGTCGAAGCGGCCGTGGGAGCGGCCGTCCGACGACTCGGGGACGTGGCGCAGGGCGATCGGCGCGCAGACCAGGGCCAGCGGGACGTTGAGCAGGAACACCCAGCGCCAGCCGGGGCCGTCGACCAGCCAGCCGCCCAGGAAGGGGCCGACGGCCGCGCCGATGCCGCCGAAGCCGGACCACAGCCCGACCGCCCGGCCGCGGTCGTCGGGATGGAACGACGCCTGGATGAGGGCCAGGGAGCCCGGTGTCAGGAGCGCGCCGCCGATCCCTTGCAGGGCGCGGGCGGCGATGAGGATGCCGGAGGTCGGCGCGAGGCCGCACAGCAGCGACGCCGCGGCGAACCAGACGACGCCGATGACGAAGACCTTGCGGCGGCCGTAGTGGTCGCCGAGGGATCCGCCGAGGAGGATCAGGCCGGCCAGCGTCAGCATGTACGCGTTGACCGTCCACTGCAGCGCGGCGAGGTTGGTGTGCAGGTCGCGGCCGATGCGCGGCAGGGCGACGTTGACGACGGTGGAGTCCAGCATGGCCATGCTGGAGCCGAGGACGGTGGTGAGCAGGATCCACTTGCCCTGGGGGGAGGCGATCCGGACGTCGGGCATGTCCCCAGGTATACAGCGAGCCCGGTGCCGTAGCACCGGGCTCGGGGAAGAAGACGGCCCGGGGGCCGCTTCCGGTTACTTGATCTTCGTGCCGGTCGAGCGCAGGTTTCCGCAGGCCTCCGTCACGCGCGCGGCCATGCTCGCCTCGGCCAGCTTGCCCCAGGTGCGCGGGTCGTAGGTCTTCTTGGAGCCGACCTCGCCGTCGACCTTCAGGACGCCGTCGTAGTTGCGGAACATGTGGTCGGCGACGGGACGCGTGAAGGCGTACTGCGTGTCCGTGTCGATGTTCATCTTGACCACGCCGTTCTCCAGCGCGGTGCGGATCTCCTGCTCGGTGGAGCCGGAGCCGCCGTGGAAGACGAAGTCGAACGGGGACTGCTTGCCGTACTTCGCGCCCACGCCCTCGTTCAGCTCCTTCAGGAGCTCCGGGCGCAGGACGACGTTGCCCGGCTTGTAGACGCCGTGGACGTTGCCGAAGGACGCGGCCAGCAGGTAGCGGCCCTTCTCGCCCAGGCCCAGGGCCTCGGCGGTGCGGATGGCGTCGTCGACCGTGGTGTACAGCGAGTCGTTGATCTCGTGCGAGACGCCGTCCTCCTCGCCGCCGGTCGGGGTGATCTCGACCTCGAGGATGATCTTGGCCGCGCGGGCGCGCTCCAGCAGCTCCTGCGCGATGGTCAGGTTGTCGGCGAGGGTCTCCGCCGAGCCGTCCCACATGTGCGACTGGAAGAGCGGGTTGCGGCCGGCCTTCACGCGCTCCTCGGAGACCGCCAGCAGCGGGCGTACGTACCCGTCGAGCTTGTCCTTCGGGCAGTGGTCCGTGTGCAGGGCGACCGTGACCGGGTACTTCTCGGCGACGATGTGCGCGTACTCGGCCAGGGCCACCGCGCCGGTGACCATCTCCTTGCTGTACTGGCCGCCCAGGAACTCGGCGCCACCCGTGGAGATCTGGACGATGCCGTCGCTCTCCGCCTCGGCGAAGCCGCGCAGCGCCGCGTGCAGGGTCTGGCTCGAGGTCACGTTGATGGCCGGGTAGGCGAACTTGCCTGCCTTCGCCCGGTCCAGCATCTCGTTGTAGACCTCGGGAGTTGCGATGGGCATCTGTCCGCTCCTTGGTATGTGCGGGTTGGCGTTCTGCGTCCTACGGCCCTGACCTAGACCTTGGGGATGACGTCATCGTCGGCCCCATCTTTCCAGACTCGGCCGGGTGCTCCGCCCGTACTGTCCAGCTTGTGGATACCGCCCTGTGGACAACTCCGGGGCGAGCGGCCCGGTCAGTCCAGACCCAGCTCGTCCTTCGAGAACGCGAACAGGTACGGCACTCCCGCGCCGTCCTGGATCTTCTCGGCGGCACCGGTCGCGCGGTCCACGATGGTCGCGACGCCCGCCACCTCCGCGCCCGCCTCGCGCACCGCCTCGACGGCGGTCAGCGGGGAGCCGCCGGTGGTGGAGGTGTCCTCGACGACCAGCACGCGGCGGCCCGCGATGTCCGGGCCCTCGACGCGGCGCTGCAGCCCGTGCGCCTTGGCGGCCTTGCGCACCACGAAGGCGTCGAGCCGCTGCCCGCGCGCGGCGGCCGCGTGCAGCATGGCGGCGGCGACCGGGTCGGCGCCCATGGTCAGGCCGCCCACCGCGTCGAAGTCGAGGTCGGCGGTCAGGTCCAGCAGCACCTGCCCGACCAGCGGGGCGGCCTCACCGTCGAGGGTGATCCGGCGCAGGTCGATGTAGTAGTCCGCCTCCAGCCCCGACGACAGGGTCACCTTGCCGTGCACCACGGCCTTGTCCTTGATCTGCTGCAGCAGATCGCCTCGTACGTCCGTCATGCCAGTCAGCTTAGAGCTGCCGCCAGGTCCAGGTCATCGTGGCTTCCAGCGGCTCCAGCAGGGTGACCTGGCGGGGCAGGCTGTTCAGGCCGTCGGGCGGGCCGGTCTGCGGTTCCACGCACACGGCCTCGCGCTGCTCGTCGTAGACGACGACCCACTCCTCGCGGCTGGTCACCTTCAGCTCCAGCTGACCGGGCCAGGTCAGGGTGACGTCGACGCCGCCGGGTGTGCCGAAGCAGTCGTCCCAGGGACCGGGCCTCGGCTCGACGCGGTTGCCGGTGGGCAGGTGGTCGGCGCCGCGCTCCTCCTGCCAGGCCGGGCTGAAGTCGAGGCGCACGTCCTCGCCCCCGAGGTCGCGGTTGAACCACGGGTGCCAGCCGACCTGGGCGGGGAAGGAGGAGCCGTGCGCCTCCACGGACATGGTCAGCGTCAGGGACTCGGGCGTGAGGGCGAACTGCTGCGTGACGAGGCCGGGCCAGGGCCACGGCTCGACCAGCTCGTAGGAGATGACCGCCTCGTCGTCGTGCGCGCGCACCACGTTCCAGGCGCCGTCGCGGACGGTGCCGTGGATGGCGTGCGGCGGGGAGTTGAGCGGCATCTGGTGCACGGTCGTGCCGTCCCGGAAGCGGCCGTCCCTGATCCGCCCGCACCAGGGAGCCATCGGGAAACAGCCGAACCGCTCGCCCTGGCGCAGCAGTTCGGTGCCACCGACGCGTACTCCCGCAACCCGGCCGCCGTTGCCCGGCCGCACGGTCACCTCCGCGTCGCCCGCGGTCAGCGTGATGTCTTCGTCACTCACGGGACGACCCTACTGGGGCGATCAGGACCGCCGCCGCATCCGGGCGCCCTGCCGCCGCCTGGTTCGACGCCGGGGCGGAGCGCCGCGGTTCGCGGCCGTGGTGCGGCGCCGTGGTGCGGCGCCGTCCTTCAGCGCCGCTTGCGCAGCACCCGGCCGACGACGATCGCCGACGCGAGCACGACGCCCGCCGCCGGGACCGCCCAGCGCAGCGGGGAGCCCCCGGAGACCGTCTGCGGGGCCGGTACGGGGGCGTACCGGCCGCGGGGCGGCGCGTGGTCGACCTCCTCGGCGCTGCGGCCGATCATCGTGCGCCGGGCGTGGGCCGCCTCGGCCGGAGGCCGGGAGGCGTCCGTGAAGTCTTCGGGACCGGAACCGGAGGCGGGAGCCACCGCGTTGCCGTCCGCCCCGGTCGTGTCCTCCTGCCCGCTCTCGTCCTCCCCGCTCCCGTCCTCGCCCGTCTCGTCCTCCTCCTGCGCGAGCGGGTCCAGGGACGGCGGGGGGACCTCGGTGTCGAAGACCGAGGGGGTCCTGTCGCCGGGAGCGGGCGCGTCGTCGGCGTCGGGGGTGGTCTCGAAGTCGCTGGTCGCCTTGGGCTCGAAGTCCTGGGTGACGAGGGGCTCGGGCTCCTCGGCCGCTTCGGCGCCGGCGGCCCGCTCCGCGGCCTGGGCCGCCTGCGCCGCGAGGTTCTCCGCGAAACGGTTCAGCAGCCGGGTGGCGGCCGACGCGACCTGCTCGGCCGGGAGTTCGGTGAGCCGGCCCTCCGCGGAGGCCGTCCCGCCGAAGACCAGCCGGGAGCCGCCCTCGGCCTCCTCGGCGCGGAGCGTCAGCGCGAGCTTCACGGAGCCGCTGCCGCGGGTCTCTGTGCCGTCGCCCTCGGCGGTGTAGGAACCGTCGTCCCGCGGGGTGAGGCGGACGGTGCCCCGGTAGGTGACCGAGTGGCTGCCGACGCGCACCTTCAGCCGCCCCGTGACAGGCTCCGCGCCCGCGTCCTGCTGGAGGCCGGGAACCGCGCGGGCGAGCCCTGCAGGGTCGGCGAGGGCCTCCTGCAGCCGCTGGACCGGAACCGGAACGAACACCTCATGCTCCATGTCACGCGAGCCTACCCAGGAGGCCGGATCCTGCACCCCCGTTGGTCGAAAGTGACCGCGCGGCGGGTCGCCACGGTGTGCCGCAGCCCCCGCACCCGTGTTCAGTACCGCGGATGCACCAGTGTCGAGGCCGGGAGACCGCCGATGCGGGTGGCCGCCGCGGCCCTGGCGTCCGCCCTCAGGGCCGGCTCGGTGAGGGTGCGCGGGGGTGGCTGGTTCGCGTCCAGACCCAGGCGCGGGCGGCCGTCCGCGGACGCCAGCAGGAAGCCCCAGTCGCGCGGGGCGCTGGACGCGCCGAAGGAGCGGTCGGGTCCCGCGGCGAAGCCCGCGTCCCTGCCGCTCACGCGGTACGGCACGGGGTGCAGGCCGGTGGCGCGCAGCGTCGCGTCCACCGTCCAGAACGCGCGCGGGCGGGTGGCGACCGGGCCCGCGTGCACCACGAGGCGGCCACCGGGCGCGAGGGCGCGCCGGGCGAGGCCGTAGAACTCCTGCGAGTAGAGCTTCGTGCTGGCGGTGATGCCCGGGTCGGGGAGGTCGGCGACGATCACGTCGTACGTCGACAGCGGCGCCCTGCGCAGCCAGCAGAAGGCGTCGGCCGTCGTCTCGCGCACGCGCGGGTCGTCGAAGGCATGGCCGTTGAGCCGCGACAGGGCCGGGTCGGTGCGGGCCAACCGGACGACCTCCGGGTCGAGTTCGACGACGTCCACGCGGCGCACCCCTGCGTGGCGCAGCACTTCGCGCGCGGCCAGGCCGTCCCCGCCGCCGAGGATGAGCACGCGCGCGTGGGGGCCGTCCATCGCCGGGTGCACCAGGGCTTCGTGGTAACGGAGTTCGTCGCGGCCGCTGACCCTGAGGCGGCCGTCGAGGAAGAGGTCGAGGGGGCGGCCGTGGGTGCCGCCGGTGAGGACGACCTCCTGGACGCCGGTCTGCAGCGCGACGCGGACGTCCGTGCCGTAGACCGCGTGCCGCGCGGCCCGTTCGAAGTCGTCGACCAGGGCGGCGGCGCAGGCGAGCAGGCCGAGCACGGTGAGGTTGGCGACCAGCAGCAGCCGGCGCGTGCGGGGCGTGAGGTCGCGGCGGAACAGGCCGAGGACGAGGGCGCCGCCCGCGATCGCGTTCACGGCGCCGGTGATCAGGGCACCCGTCAACTGGCCGAGCAGCGGCAGGAGAAGGAACGGGAAGGCGAGCCCGCCGACCAGCGCGCCGACGTAGTCCGCCGCGAACAGGTCGGCCACCACGCCGCCCGCGTCCTGGCGCCGGATGCGCTGGATCAGCTCCATCAGGAGCGGCACCTCGGCGCCGATCAGCAGGCCGATGGTCAGCGAGAACGCGACCAGCAGCCAGCGCGGGCCCCACAGTCCGCCCCAGCCGCCGGTCCACGCGAAGACGGCGTACAGGGCCATCGCGCTGGAGCCGCCGACGAGGGCGAGGATCGCCTCGATCGTGCCGAAGCCGGCCGCGGCCCGCCAGCGCAGGCGCTTCGCGCCGAGCGAGCCGATGCCCATGGCGAAGACCATGACGGACAGGACGACCGAGGCCTGGGTGACCGAATCGCCGATCAAGTACGAGGCCAGGGCGACCAGTTCGAGTTCGTACACGAGTCCGCAGGCCGCGCAGACGAACACGCAGGCCAGTACGAGGAGCCGCCCGGTGTCCGGCTGCACGGGCAGCCGCGCCGGTCCCGCCCACTCGGGCGGAGGGCCGGGCGGTGCCGGGGCGTGCGGTTCGATCACGACTGCGACGTTACGTCACGGCAGAGTCACGCTTCGTCACCCACACGTGTGGAACTGTCGGTCAGTTGGGCGTCAGGGTGTTTGACCGCGCCGGTCGGGGTCAGGCGTCCGCCGGACTGAGGTGTGCCGCCTGCACCCGCACTCCCACGCGGGTCCGCGTCGCCACCAACTGCCCGTCCTGCGGGTACGCGTGCCACGTCCGCCAGTGGATCTGGCCCCCGTGCCGCTGGGCCAGCAGGGCGGTGAAGGCGTGCGGGCTGCCGGGGAAGACGCCCGCCAGGCCGTGCGGATGGTCGGCGACCAGCGCGAGCAACTCCTGTGCGCGGCCCGCGAACGACCCCGGGGACAGCATCTCCACGCGGGCCGCGAACTCGTACTCCCAGTCGCCCACCCGCTTGGCGACGCCCAGCGGCAGCGGGGTGCTGCTGCCGGCGATGCACGCCACCGTCTCCGAACAGCTGCCCCGATCCTCCTCCAGGAGCACCTGGTGGGACGCGCCGAGCAGTCTCAACTGCAGCTTCGAGTCCGCAAGTTCGAGATCGAGGGTGGCCAGGGCGTCGAGCGGCTCACGCCCGAGCGCCCAGGCGAGGTCGGCAGCGCGCGTGTCGGTGTATGAGGTGTTCAGGGTCGTGAGCATGGATCGGCTCTCCGCTGGCACGCAAAGAAAAAGGGGGGAAGGGAAAGGTGTGGGGGTCCGGCACACCCCGGCGACTCCCGGGGAATCGGCCCGGCCAGCCCAGTCAGGAGGCCAGAAGTCTGCGCGGGACGTCCGAGGGGGGCTGCGTCGGTGATTTAGAGGGAATCATGAACGGTGGCGCCGTCACAGCCTTTTTACCCAACTTCGTTGGGTTTCCATCCCTCAGAGGGCTCCCCTGCTCAACTGTTCAACCATGGCGTGCGCCAGGGCGGCGACGCGCACGCCGGAGCACGAGAACACCCACCGGGGCGTGGGCTCCGGCGGGTGTTCGACGGGAGTGACAGGACAGGACGTGAGGGGATGCGGCTCCCCCTGACGGAGCTCGGCTGCCCCGTGTCAGCTGCCTCCGCCGCATCCGCCCCCGCCGCCGCACGAGGACCCGCCGCCGCAGGAGGACCCTCCACCGCAGGAGTGCCCGCCCCCGCAGGAGTGGTGACCCCCGTGGTGTCCCCCGTGCCCGCCCGACGAGCCGCCGCTGTCGCCGGCCCACCAGCTGCCGCCGCTGCCGGCGGCGTAGGACCCGCCTCGGCCCGCCGAGCCGTACCGCTTCGAACCGCCCCTGCGCACTGCTGACACGACGACCGCCACGAACACGATCACGACCGCCGCCACGATGAAGCCGGTCATGGCGTCACCGTCCTTCCGGTAGCACCGAAGCAGCCCCCCGTGGGCGCCTCTGTTTCCTGCGTGCACGAGGAATGCCCGCCCCCCTCTCCGCCCAAAGCAGAGTTGAGCAACTTCTGAGGGACGCCTGGAGGGCCGGGGAAGCGTCGTGGGTGGGCAACCTGGCTCGCCGCGCGGGAGGCCCGGCTGGATCTCGAGGCCCGTGCGCAGGGCGTCGACAGCGAGGCGTCCGGCTCCCGGAACCCGAGGAGCGGCGACCGCGTTCCGCGGGACGTCCTGGAGACCAGGGCGCGCCGCCTGCACAAGCGCTGCGCGGCGTGGCGTTCGCCCTGGGCGCCACCCGGAGCGCGCCGGCCGACGAGTACGAGCGGCTCGCCGTGGAGGAGCCGGAGCAGGCCCCCGAGTACCGCAGCCGCGCCGAGCAGGCGCACCGGACGGCGGCCCTGCTCCGTACCGCCGAAGTCCTCGCCGATCAGGACAGCGACACGAACGTGAGTTGAGGAACTCCGGACCTTCGACGCAGGATGGCCGGCATGACCTCCAGCAGCCGCCCGCTCCTCAACCGCCGCCTCGCCGAGTTCGGGACCACGATCTTCGCCGAGATGTCGGCGCTGGCCGTGCAGACCGGTGCGATCAACCTGGGCCAGGGCTTTCCCGACACGGACGGCCCCGAGGAGGTCCGGGAGGCGGCGGTCCGGGCGCTGCGCGACGGACGCGGCAACCAGTACCCGCCGGGCCCCGGCGTCCCCGAGCTGCGCACCGCGATCGCCGCGCACCAGCAGCGGCGCTACGGCCTGGCGTACGACCCCGACACGGAGGTCCTGGTCACCGCCGGTGCGACGGAGGCCATCGCCGCGTCCCTGCTGGCCCTGCTGGAGCCCGGCGACGAGGTGATCGCCCTCGAGCCGTACTACGACTCCTACGCCGCCGGCATCGCGATGGCGGGCGGCACGCGCGTGCCCGTCACCCTGCGCCCGCACGAGGGCAGCTTCCGCCTGGACCTCGACGAGCTGCGCGCCGCGGTGACCGGCCGCACCCGGCTGCTGCTCCTCAACACCCCGCACAACCCCACCGGCACGGTCCTCACCCGCGCCGAGCTCGCCGCGATCGCCGAGCTGGCCGTCGAGCGGGACCTGCTGGTCGTCACCGACGAGGTCTACGAGCACCTGGTCTTCGACGGCGAGCACGTACCCCTCGCGACCTTCCCCGGCATGCGGGAGCGCACGGTCACGATCGGCTCCGCGGGCAAGACCTTCTCCTTCACCGGCTGGAAGGTGGGCTGGGTGACCGCGACACCGGCGCTGGTCACGGCGGTGCGCTCGGCGAAGCAGTTCCTGACCTACGTCTCGGCCGGGCCGTTCCAGTACGCCGTCGCCGAGGCGCTGGCGCTGCCCGACACGTACTTCACCGCCTTCCGCGAGGACATGCTCGCCAAGCGCGACCTGCTCGCGGCGGGTCTGGCCGAGGCCGGTTTCGGCGTGTTCCGGCCCGCGGGCACGTACTTCGTCACCACCGACATCCGCCCCCTCGGCGAGACGGACGGCTTCGCCTTCTGCCGTGCCCTGCCCGAGCGGGCGGGCGTCGTCGCCATCCCGAACGCCGTCTTCTACGACCACCGCGAGGAGGGCGCGCCCTTCGTGCGGTTCGCGTTCTGCAAGCAGACCGGGGTGCTGGAGGAGGCGGTGAAGCGGCTGCGCGCGATGTGAGGCGCCGGCCCCGGACCGCCTGAACGGCCTCCGGCCCCGCTGTGAACAGCCCCGGGGCCCGCTGTCACGCAGACACGCCCGGGCGCCCGCGACCGCACCCACTCGGGCCCCCAGCACTCGCGCGCCGCCCGATCCGTCACGCACGGTGCCGGTGTGACGCACGCCAGCACCCTCGCCCGCCCGTCCACCACCACCAAGCCGGACCCCGCCGGCCAGGACCGGTCGCGGTCCGTTCCGGCGGCCGGGATGGCCGCCGCCCTCGGGCTGTTCCTCGCCGCCCGGCTGCTCGGCGTCGCCGCCCTGGCGACGGCCACCCGCACGAGCACCGGACGCGGCCCCTTCGGCCTGCTCGGGCTCTCCTGGGACTCCCTGTGGTACCTGGGGATCGCCGCCCACGGATACGCCCCGACCCCGCACCTGCGGCCCGGCGTCTACAGCGACCTGGCGTTCTTCCCGCTGTACCCGGCGCTCGTGCGGGCCGTGTACGGCCTCACGCCGCTCGGCGGGGGTGCCGCGGGCCTGCTCGTGTCCTGGACCGCGGCCGCCGTCGCCGCCTGCGGGATCTACGCGGTCGGGGCCCGGCTGCACGGCCGGGCCGTCGCGGTCGCCCTGGTCCTGCTCTGGGGCCTGCTGCCGCACTCCGTGGTGCTGTCGATGGCGTACACCGAGCCGCTGCTCACCGCCTTCGCCGCCTGGTCGCTGTACGCGGTGCTCACCGGCCGCTGGCTGTGGGCGGGTGCGCTGGCGGCCCTGGCGGGGCTCTCACGCCCCAACGGCCTCGCGGTGGCCGCGGCGGTGCTCGCGGCGGCGGCGTACGAGATGGGGAGGTGCCTGCGGGAGCGGCGCGGGGTTTCCCACAGGCTGTGGACGGGCGCGCTGCTCGCACCCGCCGGCTGGGCCGCCTACGTGCTGTGGGTCGGCCATCGCACCGGGGACCTGCTCGGCGGATACTTCCGGGTCCAGCGGCTGTGGGGCTCGCGGTTCGACCTCGGTGCGGGCGCGCTCACGTTCGTCCGCCATCTGCTGCTCCAGGGCGACCGGCTGGTCTTCCCGATGACCATGATGATCGTCGCGGCGGCCGTCGTGCTGTTCGCGCTGCTGATCGCCGACCGCGCCCCGCTGCCGCTGCTCGTGTACAGCGGCGTCCTGCTGCTGATCGTCCTCGGCGGGTCCGGCTACTTCGAGTCCAAGCCCCGCTTCCTGCTCCCCGCCTTCCCGCTGCTGCTGCCGCTGGCCCGGGCCCTGGTCCGTACGGCGAGAGCCCGGCCCCGGCACGCGACCGTGGTGGTCGGTGCCCTGGCCGGGCTCTCGTTCGGCTACGGGGCGTATCTCGTCGTACTCGCCCATATGCCGCTGTAAGGCTGCGGGAAAGGATCTACTCCTCGTCGTCGCCCTCGGGCTTCTCGTCCGCTTCGTTGACCTCCTGCTCGAGGCCGAGCTGCTCGACGAGCCACCGGTCGAACTCGATGGCGGCGCGCACCCAGCTGACCGTGGAGGAGACGAAGTGCTCCAGGCTGACGCCGGTGCCGATCAGCATCTGCGCCTCACCGATCAGGCGGACGGTGCCGTCGTCGTGGGTGTGGCTGTAGACCTTGGGCCACAGGGTCCGCCGGTTCCAGTCGTCGATGGACTCCAGCAGCTGGGGCTTCTCGTCGATCTGATGGGGCCGGTCGTAGAACGTCCGCACCGAGAAGACCTGCTGGTCGTCCTCACCACGGAACATGAAGTACGTACGGAACTGCTCCCACGGCGCCGCTAGGTCACCCTCTTCGTCGACGACGTACTTGAGCTCCATCTGGTCGAGGAGCTGCTTCACGAGGTCCTGATCCGGGACGACGGGGCCCGCCGGTCCTTGCTGCGGCTCGGGCTGGCCCCCGAAGTTCGGAATCGAGGACGGGTCGATGGTCACCGTGATTTTCCCTTCGTACGGATGCCGCCATCCTCCCCCATGCGGGGAGGGGGGTGGCAACCCCGGCACCCTCCGTTACAGGGTCTTACCTGTAGCGGGTCCCACGATCAGGCCCTCCCCGAACGCGTCGACCCGGACCGTGTCGCCGTCCTTGACCTCACCTGCGAGGATCTCCTTGGCGAGGCGGTCGCCGATGGCCGTCTGGACCAGCCGGCGCAGCGGCCGGGCGCCGTAGGCGGGGTCGTTCCCCTCGTCGGCGAGCCAGGCCAGGGCGTCGTCGGTGACCTCCAGCGTGAGGCGGCGTTCCGCGAGGCGCGCGGCCAGCCGGTCGAGCTGGAGACGGGCGATACGGCTCAGCTCGTCCTTGTTCAGCGCGGAGAAGACCACCAGGTCGTCGAGGCGGTTGAGGAACTCCGGCTTGAAGGACGTGCGGACGACCTCCAGGACCTGCTCCTTCTTCTCCTCCTCGCCGGTCAGCGGGTCCACGAGGAACTGGCTGCCCAGGTTGGAGGTGAGCACCAGGATGGTGTTGCGGAAGTCGACCGTACGGCCCTGACCGTCCGTCAGGCGGCCGTCGTCCAGCACCTGGAGCAGCACGTCGAAGACCTCGGGGTGGGCCTTCTCCACCTCGTCGAGCAGCACGACGCTGTACGGGCGCCGGCGCACCGCCTCGGTGAGCTGGCCGCCCTCCTCGTAGCCGACGTAGCCGGGCGGGGCGCCGACCAGGCGGGCCACGCTGTGCTTCTCGCCGTACTCCGACATGTCGATGCGGACCATCGCCCGCTCGTCGTCGAAGAGGAAGTCGGCGAGCGCCTTGGCCAGTTCGGTCTTGCCGACGCCGGTCGGGCCGAGGAAGAGGAAGGAGCCGGTCGGGCGGTCGGGGTCGGCGATGCCGGCCCGGGTGCGCCGCACCGCGTCGGAGACCGCCTGCACGGCCTCCGTCTGGCCGATCAGGCGCCTGCCCAGCTCCTCCTCCATCCGCAGCAGCTTCTGCGTCTCGCCCTCCATCAGGCGTCCGGCGGGGATGCCGGTCCAGGCGGCGACGACGTCGGCGATGTCGTCGGAGCCGACCTCCTCCTTGACCATGGTGTCCCTGGCGGCCTCCTCCTCGGCCTCACTGGCCTCCTCCAAGTCCCTTTCCAGGGTGGGGATCTCGCCGTAGAGGAGCTTGGAGGCGGTGTCGAAGTCGCCCTCGCGCTGGGCCCGTTCGGCCGTCCCGCGCAACTCGTCGAGCTTCTCCTTCAGTTCACCGACGCGGTTGAGGGACTGCTTCTCCTTCTCCCAGCGTGCGGTCAGGCCGCGCAGCTCCTCCTCCTTGTCGGCGCGGTCGCGGCGCAGCTTCTCCAGGCGCTCGCGGGAGGCCGGGTCGGTCTCCTTCTCCAGCGCCAGCTCCTCCATCCGGAACCGATCGACGGCGCGCTGGAGTTCGTCGATCTCGACGGGCGAGGAGTCGATCTCCATACGGAGGCGGGAGGCCGCCTCGTCGACCAGGTCGATGGCCTTGTCGGGCAGGAAGCGGGAGGTGATGTACCGGTCGGAGAGGGTGGCCGCGGCCACCAGCGCCGCGTCCGCGATCTGCACCTTGTGGTGGGCCTCGTAGCGGCCCTTGAGTCCGCGCAGGATCGCGATGGTGTCCTCGACCGACGGCTCCGCCACCAGCACCTGCTGGAAACGGCGCTCCAGCGCCGGGTCCTTCTCGATCCGCTCGCGGTACTCGTCCAGCGTCGTCGCGCCGACCATGCGCAGCTCGCCGCGGGCCAGCATGGGCTTCAGCATGTTGCCGGCGTCCATGGCCGAGTCGCCGCCGGCGCCCGCGCCCACGACCGTGTGCAGCTCGTCGATGAAGGTGATGATCTGGCCGTCGGAGTCCTTGATCTCCGCCAGGACCGTCTTCAGGCGCTCCTCGAACTCGCCGCGGTACTTCGCACCCGCGACCATCGCCCCGAGGTCCAGCGCGACCAGCCGCTTGTCCCGCAGGGACTCCGGCACGTCGCCCTTGACGATGCGCTGGGCGAGCCCCTCGACGACGGCGGTCTTGCCGACGCCGGGCTCGCCGATGAGGACCGGGTTGTTCTTAGTACGGCGCGAGAGCACCTGCACGACGCGGCGGATCTCCTGGTCCCGGCCGATCACCGGGTCGAGCCGGCCCTCGCGCGCCGCGGCCGTGAAGTCCGTGCCGAACTTCTCCAGGGCCTTGTACTGGCCCTCCGGATCGGGTGTGGTCACCCGGCGTCCTCCCCTCGCCTCCTGGAAGGCCTCCTGCAGCTTCTTCGCCGTGGCCCCCTGTCCGGACAGTACGTCACCGGCGGCGCCGCCCTTGGCGGCGATCCCGATGAGCAGGTGCTCGGTGGAGAGGAACTCGTCACCGAGGTCCTTGGCGCGCGCCTGCGCGTCCGCGATGACGGCGAGAAGCTCCCGGTTGGGCTGCGGGGGCGCCACCGTCGAGCCGGTCACGCTGGGCAGCGAGGCGAGCGCCTTCTCCGCGCCCGCGCGCACGGCCGCCTGATCGGCGTTCACGGAGGACAGAAGGTCGACGATGTTCTCGTTGTCCTGCCCCTGGAGCAGAGCGAGGAGCAGGTGTGCGGGCGTGAGGTCGGGGTGCCCCTCGGTCACGGCCCGGTTGCCGGCGGCGTTGATGGCGTCCCGGCTCCGGTTGGTCAGCTCGGCGTCCACGTTCGCGTTCTCCTCCTGGCGTCAGCAGTCATCCACCTGACTTGAGCAGCGTACACAAAGTTGAGTCTATTCCACTCAAGGGCAGGATCGGCCACTTCCGGCTACCTTCCAGAGCATGGCTACGTACACCCAGGACCCCGGTGCCCCTGGCGCCTCGTATCTCACCTTCTGGCGGGAGCGGCACCTGTGCACACTGACAACTCCGCGCCCGGACGGCAGCCCGCACGTGGTGCCCGTCGGGGTCACGTACGACCCGGAGGCCGGCCTCGCCCGGGTGATCGCGAACAAGTCGAGCCGGAAAGTGGCCAATGTGCTGGCCACCGGGACCGAGGGCGCCCGGGTCGCGGTGTGCCAGGTGGCGGGGCGGCGGTGGGCCACGCTGGAGGGCCGGGCGGTCGTACGGACCGAGCCGGAGCGGATCGCGGAGGCCGAGCGGCGCTACGCCGAGCGCTACGAGCGGACGCCGTCGCCGAACCCGTCACGCGTCGTGATCGAGATCGAGCTGACCCGGGCCATGGGCAACGCCTGATGATTTTCAGCCAGGGGCGCGCGCGGAACCATCCGGTCGATAGCGGGAAATGTCCGCCAAAGCTGCAGCGGCGTCACCGTGTTCAGGTCACGGTGACGC
>NZ_JBHVGU010000011.1:170634-184163 GCF_042800575.1 Streptomyces sp. NPDC057616 | reverse complement strand
TGGGGGGGGGGGGGTGGGGGGGGGGGGGGGTGGGGGGGGGGGGGGGGGGGAGGGGGGGGGGGGGGGGGGAGGGGAAAAACGCCCCCCCCCCCCTCCTTTTTGGGGCCGCGACGTCCCCCCCCCCCCCCCCCCCCCGCTGCGGGGGGAAGCACCTGAGCGATCTGTTACGACGGGGGAATCGCGTCAGGCACTGCGGGGGGTGGCTGAGATGGTCCGAACATCGGGGGTTTCCGGTTCCACCAGCCGGTGGTCTCGCTGGTCCAGATTCACAAAGATCATTCCGTACCGGATGGCACATCGGACGGGCTGCGGCGCCCCCCGAGGCCTCCGCAGACACCGGTACGCCCGTACGTCCTCGTCCTCGTCGCGCGTGACGACGACCGGCTCACCGAAGACGGTCACCATCAGCGAGTCACCGGAGTGGGGGATCGCGGTGACAAGGTCGATGAAGTGCCAGCCCGATCGGTAGGCCGTGGCCATCTCGCGGCGGAAGGAGCGGTCGTCGGGTGGAGTGGTCATGACTCGGCGACCCACGTGCTGTCGGTGGGGGCGACCCATGTGCTGTCACCCGGGGTGGCGGACGCCGCGACGATCCACGTGCTGTCGCCGGTACCGGCGGCCGACACGGAAGTCGTCCTCCACGTGCTGTCCTGCGCTGCGTCGCCCTTCGCCCCCGTGAGGCCGCTCAGGGCTCCGATGGCCAAGGCGGCGGAGAAGGCGGCGGCGAGCGCCGAGCGAAGCATTCTCTTATGCATAGTCGGCTTCGTCCTCATTTGAAGGTCACCTCTCCCCCGTCCGAATACGACGATGGCCCATTCCGGCACGTCATGGCCACACAAACGATGCATCATGTTCCTGCACGTTCAGGACCCTGGGGGGTGGAGATCTGGTGATAAATGAGACTAAGCGGACACATCCCCATGGGTTGACCGACCTGTGCGAGGACGGACGCCGCATTTACGGCAACGCTCTCCGGACGGGACGCATAGCCCGTGCGGATGTCGAACCAGCACCGTGTCTGATGGAGTTCGCCCTGCTTCATCCCGATCCTGACGACCCCAACTGGCTGCGCCCCGTACCGCCTTCGGTGGCCCTTGCCCAGAGGCTCACACCGATCGAGAACGAGATCACCCAGCGCAGGCGGCTGTCCATCGAACTGGCAGACGCTTTCGAGCCGTTCATGGCCCTGAGCGCCCAGTCGTCCGCGACCACCCACTCCATCACCGTGCTGGAGGGCCTCGACCGGATCAACGCGGCGCTCGATCTTGCCACGTCCCAGTGCCACACGGAGATGCTGACCGTCCAGCCGAGCCGACGGCGACTGGAGCACACCCTCGCCCAGGGCCTCAACCGCGACCGGCCGTTGATCGAACGGGGCTGCCGCATCCGCACGCTCTACCAGCACCCGGCCCGCTACAGCCCCGAAACCCTCGCCTACGTCGCCCAGTTCACCGACGGCAAGGTGGAGTACCGCACGATCGACGAGCTGGTCGAGCGGCTCATCATCTGCGACGAGACGGTGGCCTTCATCCCGACCCGCGACGACGGCGAGATCGCGCTCGAACTCCGGCATCCGGGACTGGTCCGCTACCTGATCAAGGTCTTCGAGTTCATGTGGACCCGCGCGGTCCCGCTGAGCGCCGGCGCACCCTACGAGACCGCCCCCGACGGGATCACCGAGATCCAGCACTCCATCGCCAAGCTCCTGGTCGAGGGCCATGTCGACGAGGCGATCGCGCGGCGGCTGGGCATGAACGTGCGCACCTGCCGCGCCCACATCGCCAAGCTGGCGCTGGCCCTGGGCAGCGGCAGCCGGGCCCAACTCGGCTTTCTCATAGCGCAGTCGGGGATCCTGAAGCAGGAGCCCTGACATCGATCCGGAGGAAGTGGGTCATTCGTGACGAGTCAGGCGCACCGGCACGGCCCGGAGGAGCTGTGCGAAGCCGGGCTGGAGCTCTACGGGCGCGCCCTGCGCGACGGGCAGGTGAGCGGCGCGGACGCCGACTCGGCGCCCTGCGTCGTCGACTTCGGCCTGCTGCGTCCCTGTGTCACCGACCTCGGCCGCCTGGAACCCGTCGCCCCGGCCGTCGCGCTGCACCGCCTGTTGCGCACCTCGGCGGACCGCATCGCCGGCGAACGGCGGCGTGAGGAACGGCTGGTGGAGACGTTCGGGGCCCTCATGAGCGTCGGAGGGCGGCCCGCAGGAGCACCGGACCCGCCGGCCATCGAGGTCGTCGACGGGCTCGACCGGATCAACGAGGCCATCGCCAAGGCCATGGCCGGCGCCACCCGCGAGCTGCTCGCGATCCAGCCCTACAACGGCCGCAGCCCCGCCGAGCGCCTGGCCAAGAGCCTCGGCCGCGACCAGGACCTGCTCGACCGCGGCGGCCGTATCCGCACGCTCTACCAGCACACACAGCGGTACTCGCCCGCCGTCGTCGCGCGCTACGAGCAGCTCACGGGCGACGCCGAGGCACGCACCCTCGACCAGATCACCGAACGCCTCATCGTGGTCGACCGCGAGGTCGCCTTCATCCCCGCCAACG
The DNA here is from genome assembly GCF_042800575.1 of Streptomyces sp. NPDC057616. NCBI lineage: Bacteria > Bacillati > Actinomycetota > Actinomycetes > Kitasatosporales > Streptomycetaceae > Streptomyces > Streptomyces sp. NPDC057616. The sequence goes on along the minus strand of NZ_JBHVGU010000011.1, from coordinate 181,617 downwards.
CGGACCGCACACTCGCCCTGGAGGTCCGGCACCCGGTCCTCATCGACTACTTCGCCGTCATCTTCGACCGCCTCTGGCACATGGCCACGCCCATGCATCCACAGGCCGTCGCCCGCGCCGCCCCGACGGGCTTCACCCCCCGCCAGCACGCCATCGCCGCCCTCCTCGTGGAGGGCCACACCGACACCGACATCGCGGAGCGGCTCGGGATGAACGTGCGGACCGCCCGTGTGCACATCGCCAAGCTCGCGGCCACGCTGGGCAGTGAGAGCCGGGCGCAGCTGGGCTATCTCATCGGGCGGTCGGGGATTCTTGACCGGGAAGCGTGATCGGGCCCGTGTCGCTGGGGTGACGGTGGCCGTCCAGGCCCACCTGGGCGATGCGGACGCCGAGTTGGGTGCGGCTGGCCGCGCCGAGGGTCTCGGAGAGCCGGGCGATGTGCGCGCGGCACGTACGGACGCTTATGCCGAGCCGCTCCGCGATCACCGCGTCCTGGTGGCCCTCGGCCAGCAGCGCCGCGATGGACTGCTCGCGGTGGGAGATGCCCTCGATGCCGGTGTCGGGCAGCGGCGCGGTCAGCGGGATCGCGAGGCGCCACAGGCGCTCGAAGACGGTGACCAGGTAGCCCACCAGGGCCGGGTGGCGCAGCTCCAGGGCGAGCGTGCGGTCCGCGTTGGCCGGGATGAACGCCACCGTGCGGTCGAACAGGATCAGCCGGTCGATCACCTCGTCCAGCGTGCGCGCCTCGACCGAACCGCCCATCAGCTCCAGGTAGTTGAGCAGGCCCTGGCCGTGCCGGGCCACATGCGTGTACAGGTCGCGCATCCGCACGCCCCGCCCGCGCAGCGTCAGCGCCCGGTGCAGGCCCTCGGTGAGCTCGTCCTCGGGCCGGATGCCGCCGGGCTGGACGGTGAGGACCTCCGTCGTGCAGGCCTCGGTCGCCGCGTCCATCGCGGCCTGGATGCGCGACAGCCCGTCCAGGACCCGGATCGCGGCGCCCTCCGCGGCGCCGGAGCCCGGGGCCGCCTCCGTCTCGGGGCCCAGGCCCGCGTACCGCTCGACCGCGGCGACCGCCGCACCCACCCGCCGCTGACTGGCGCTGACGTCGTCGTAGACGCCGCGCAGGAGCCGTGTCATGACCTCCTGCGGGGACGTGGGGACGAGCCAGTCCATGTCGTCGGGGTCGGGGTGCAGCAGGGCGAGGTCCAGCAGGCACGGCACCGGCCCGGCGTCCCGGCGCGGCACGCGGCCGCGCCGTACGGCCCGGGAGTACACGCGCTCCCCGGCCTCGCACAGTCGGTCAGCACCGTGTGGATGCTCCTCCGTCCCGTGCCCGGCCATCGCCCATCCCACCCCCGGTTTCGCCGCCTTCGCAGCGCAACTATGCGCGGACGGGACCGGCTCCGCAACACGGCTCGACCCGAGGTCACGGTCGTTGCGCACCGATAACTCCCGCTTTGTGCGGTCCTCCTCCTGCCGCATTGCAACAAGCTGACGGTCTGGGAGGCGGAGCGGTACGCGGGAGGCGGGTGCCGGACCGGCGGCGGCCGGATCACGTCCAGGCCCAGGGTGCACTCAGGGGCTGCCGTGACCCTTCACGACAGCCCCTGCAACGATCGCGTCCGCAAAGGCGGAACGTCTTGCGCGGTCTCCTACTTCAGGCCGATGGCCGCGCACTCCGAGGCGTACTTGGAGGTGCAGATCTGCGAGACCTTGTAGATGCCGTCGGCGACGACCGTCGACTTGATGTTCTTGCGCGTCAGCGCGGTGACGGTGACGAGCTGCGCCGGGATCTCCTTGTTCGTCGGGCTGTCGACCGTGTCCTGGGTCAGCGCGTCGAACTCGATGTCCTTGCCCTGCACCTTGGCGACGGCCATCTGCGCGGCCGCCTGGGCCTCCTGCGGGTAGGACTTGTAGACGCTCATGTACTGCTCGCCGGAGACGATCCGCTGCACGGCGGCCAGCTCCGCGTCCTGGCCGGTGAGCGGCGGCAGGTGGGAGATGCCCGCGTCCTCCATGGCCTTGACGATGCCGCCGGCCATGCCGTCGTTGGCGGAGTAGACGCCCGCGATGTTGCCCTTGCCGATCGCCTTGATCGCGTCGGACATGTTGGACTCGGCGTTCTTCGGGTCCCAGTCCTTGGTGTCGAAGGACCGGGCGATGGTCACCTTGCCCTTGAGCTCGGACAGCGCGCCCGCCTTGAACTGCTTGGCGTTCGGGTCGGTGGGCGAGCCGTTCATCATCACGATCTTGTCGGACGTGCCGGCGTCGCTGCCCAGCGCGTCCAGCAGCGAGCGGCCCTGCACCTCGCCGACGAGCTCGTTGTCGAAGGAGATGTACGCGTCGATCGGGCCCTCGGCCAGCCGGTCGTAGGCGATGACCGGGATGCCCGCGTCCTTCGCCTTCTTCACCTCGCCGGCGATGGCGTGCGAGTCCACCGCGTCCAGCAGGATGATGTCGACCTTGTCGTCGATCATCTTCTGCATCTGGGTCGCCTGCTTGTCCGCGTTCTGCCCCGCGTTGGCGTAGGCGACGTGGCCCTGGTCCTTCGTCAGGGAGGAGACCTGCTGCTTGATGATGGGGTAGTCGAAGTCCTCGTACCTGGTGTTGGCCGTCTCCGGCAGCAGGAGACCGATCGTGACGTCGTTGCCCTTGGTGGGGCTCGCCGAACTGCTGTCACCCGAGACGTTCAGCACGCCGCAGGAGGCAAGTGACAGGCTTGTCGCGGCTACTGCCACGCAGAGGGCGGTACGACGGATGCGGGTGTTCACTGCTGTTGACCTTCCGAACAAGGGTGCTTGAGGCGTCCCAGGTGAAGGAAGCCAACGCTTTCTTCACACGATCGTCAAGGAATAACCAGGTAATGAGACGTCAACGTTAGAGTTCGCTCGCCCTTCTGACGGAAGGCGACCGGTCGTGCACGCACGACAGGGGCCCGGAATGTCTCCGGGCCCCTGCCGACACGTGACAAGACGTGACAAGCCGCGTCAGTCGGACCGCTGCCGCTTCGGCCGCCAGACCACCAGCGCGCTGCTCTGCTGCACCTCCTGGTACGGCACCAGGTCGCGGCGGTACGACGCGTGCACCGCCGCCTCGCGCTGCTGCATGGCCGCCGCCGCGCCCTCGACCGCCGTCTGGAGCTCGGCGACGCGCTGCTGGAGCGCGGCGACCTGGTTCTCCAGCTCGATGATCCGCTTGATGCCGGCCAGGTTGATGCCCTCGTCCTGCGACAACTGCTGGACGGTGCGCAGCAGTTCGATGTCGCGGGCCGAGTAACGACGGCCGCGGCCCGGCGTGCGGTCGGGCGAGACCAGGCCGAGGCGGTCGTACTGGCGCAGGGTCTGCGGGTGCAGGCCGGAGAGCTGGGCCGCCACCGAGATGACGTAGACCGGGGTCTCCTCGGTCAGTTCGTACGGATTGCGTCGACGGCCGTCCATCTCCCTCAAGCTCCCTTCGCGGCCTGGAACAGCTCCGCCCGCGGGTCCTCACCCGCGGTTGCCTCGCGATACGCCTCGAGCGCGTCACGAGCCTTCCCCGTCACGTCCTTCGGGACACTCACCTCTACGGTGACCAGCAGATCTCCGCGGGTGCCGTCCTTGCGGACCGCGCCCTTGCCCCGGGCGCGCATGGTGCGGCCGTTGGGCGTGCCCGGCGGCAGCTTCAGGGTGACGGGCGGGCCGCCCAGGGTGGGCACTCTGACCTCGCCGCCGAGGGCCGCCTCGGAGAACGTCACCGGGACGGTCACGGTCAGGTTGTCGCCCTTGCGGCCGAAGACGGGGTGCGCGGAGACATGGACGGTGACGTACAAGTCGCCCGCCGGCCCGCCCCGTTCACCCGGTGCGCCCTTGCCGCGCAGGCGGATGCGCTGGCCGTCCTGCACCCCGGCCGGGATGCGGACCTGCATGGTCCGGGACGACTTGGCGCGACCCGAGCCCTTGCAGACCTCGCAGGGGTTCTCCGCGATCAGACCGCGGCCCTTGCAGTCCGGGCAGGGGTCGGTGAGGGAGAAGCCGCCGCCGGAGCCCCGCGCCACCTGTCCGGTGCCGACGCACGTCGGGCAGACCCGCGGGTTGCCGTTGGCGTCGCCGGTGCCGGAACAGGCCTTGCAGGGCGCCTGCGAGGACATGCGCAGCGGGACCGTCGCCCCCTCGATCGCCTCGGTGAAGCTGAGGCTGACCTCGGTGTCGATGTCCTGACCGCGCCTGGGCTGCACCCGCGTGGTGCCGGAGCTGCCCCGGTTGAACAGGCCCCCGAAGACGTCACCGATCCCGCCGCCGAAGCTGCCGGAGCCCTGGCCGCCCTGGCCGCCGCCGAAGAGGTCGCCCAGGTCGAAGTTGAACGAGCCGCCGCTGCCGCCCGGCCCCGGGCGGAAGCCGCCGTTGCCGAACAGGGCGCGCGCCTCGTCGTACTCCTTGCGCTTCTTGGGATCGCCGAGAACGTCGTTCGCCTCGGAGATCTCCTTGAAGCGCTCCTCGGCCTTGGCGTTGCCCTTGTTGGCGTCCGGGTGGAACTCGCGGGCGAGCTTCCGGTACGCCTTCTTGATCTCGGCCTCGGTCGCGTCCTTGGGGACGCCGAGGACCTTGTAGTAGTCCTTCTCGATGAAGTCCTTGGTGCTCATCCTCGACGCCCCTCCTTTCTCATCGGTTCAAGCTCAGCCCTCGTCCGGGCCACCGCTCTCCTTGTCGTCGGCCGCCTCGGCGGAGTCCTGGGACTCCGGCTTGACGGTCTGCGCCCCCGGCTGAGGCTCGGCCACGGCCACCCGCGCGGGGCGGATGGTGCGCTCGCCGATGCGATACCCGGGCTGCAGAATCGCCACGCACGTCGTCTCGGTGACGTCCGGCGCGTAGCTGTGCATCAGGGCCTCGTGGATCGTCGGGTCGAAGGGCTCGCCCTCCTTGCCGAACTGCTGCAGACCCATCTTCGCCGCCACGGTCTCCAGCGACTCCGCCACGGACTTGAATCCGCCGACGAGTTCGCCGTGTTCCCGCGCGCGGCCGATGTCGTCGAGCACGGGCAGGAGCTCGGTCAGAAGATTCGCGATGGCGATCTCCTTGACCGTGATCCGGTCCCGCTCCACGCGGCGGCGGTAGTTCTGGAACTCGGCCTGGAGCCGCTGGAGGTCCGACGTGCGCTCACCGAGCGCCGTGCGTACCTGGTCCAGCTGCGCCGTCAGACCGGCGATCTGTACTGCTGCGTCCCCGTCCGGGGCCGCCCCCTCCCCCGCGGAGGGGGAGGCGGCCTTCGGCTCGGCGTCGTCAGGTGTGGCGCCGGAGGGGACGTCGGGCTTCTCGTCGAAGCCCGGGGTCTCCTCCGTCACGCGGCACCGTCCTTGCGCTCGTCGTCCACGATCTCGGCGTCCACGACGTCGTCGTCGGCCTTCGGGGCCTCGGCGCCGGCGGACTCGCCACCGGCGGCCTGCGCGGCCTGGGCGTCGGCGTACATGGCCTGGCCGAGCTTCTGCGAGACGGCCGCGACCTTCTCGGTGGCGGTGCGGATCTCGGCGGTGTCCTCGCCCTTGAGCGCGGCCTTCAGCTCCTCGACGGACGCCTCGACCTCGGTCTTGATGTCGCCGGGGACCTTGTCCTCGTTGTCCTTGAGGAACTTCTCCGTCTGGTAGACGAGCTGCTCGCCCTGGTTGCGGGACTCGGCGGCCTCGCGGCGGGCGTGGTCCTCCTCCGCGTACTTCTCGGCCTCCTGGCGCATCCGGTCGACCTCGTCCTTCGGCAGCGAGGAGCCGCCGGTGACGGTCATCTTCTGCTCCTTGCCCGTGCCCAGGTCCTTCGCGGTCACGTGCATGATGCCGTTGGCGTCGATGTCGAAGGCGACCTCGATCTGCGGGACACCGCGCGGGGCCGGCGGCAGACCGGTCAGCTCGAACATCCCGAGCTTCTTGTTGTACGCCGCGATCTCGCGCTCGCCCTGGTAGACCTGGATCTGCACGGAGGGCTGGTTGTCCTCGGCGGTGGTGAAGATCTCGGACCGCTTGGTCGGGATCGTCGTGTTCCGCTCGATGAGCTTGGTCATGATGCCGCCCTTGGTCTCGATGCCGAGGGACAGCGGGGTCACGTCGAGGAGCAGGACGTCCTTGACCTCACCCTTGAGGACACCGGCCTGCAGGGCGGCGCCGATGGCGACGACCTCGTCCGGGTTGACGCCCTTGTTGGCGTCCTTGCCGCCGGTCAGCTCGCGCACCAGCTCGGCGACGGCGGGCATACGGGTGGAGCCACCGACGAGGACGACGTGGTCGATCTCGTTGATGGAGATGCCGGCGTCCTTGATGACGTTGTGGAACGGCGTCTTGCAGCGCTCCAGCAGGTCCGCGGTCAGCTGCTGGAACTGGGCCCGGGTGAGCTTCTCGTCCAGGTGCAGCGGGCCCTCGGCGGACGCCGTGATGTAGGGCAGGTTGATCGAGGTCTCGGTGGACGAGGACAGCTCGATCTTGGCCTTCTCGGCGGCCTCGCGCAGACGCTGCAGGGCCATCTTGTCCTTGCTGAGGTCCACGCCGTGACCGGACTGGAACTGCTTGACCAGGTAGTCGACGATGCGCTGGTCCCAGTCGTCACCACCGAGGTGGTTGTCGCCGTTGGTGGCCTTCACCTCGACGACGCCGTCACCGATCTCCAGGAGGGACACGTCGAAGGTGCCGCCACCGAGGTCGAAGACGAGGATCGTCTGGTCGTCCTTGTCGAGGCCGTAGGCGAGCGCGGCCGCGGTGGGCTCGTTGACGATGCGAAGGACGTTCAGACCGGCGATCTCGCCGGCCTCCTTCGTCGCCTGGCGCTCGGAGTCGTTGAAGTAGGCCGGGACGGTGATGACCGCGTCCGTGACCTTCTCGCCCAGGTAGGACTCGGCGTCGCGCTTCAGCTTCTGCAGGATGAACGCGGAGATCTGCTGCGGGTTGAAGGGCTTCCCGTCGAGCTCGATCTTCCAGTCCGTGCCCATGTGGCGCTTCACGGAGCGGATGGTCCGGTCCACGTTCGTGACCGCCTGGCGCTTGGCGACCTCGCCGACGAGCACCTCACCGTTCTTCGCGAAGGCGACGACGGACGGCGTGGTCCTGGCACCCTCGGCGTTGGTGATGACGGTGGGCTCGCCGCCCTCCAGAACGCTGACGACGGAGTTAGTCGTGCCCAGGTCGATGCCGACCGCACGTGCCATGGTGATCTTCCTCCAGCTGACTTGAGTGGAACGGACTCAAGTGTGCACGACACCCGGCAATGGGTCAACAGACCTGAGTCCGGGGGGCTCAACTCTTATCCGTTCCTTACACGCAAGCGGCCGCTGACCTGGGATGATACGGATCTGGCCGGCTGCGTGGACATCGACCGAACCTGTGTGGAGACCGGTCTGCCGGCCTGCGTGGACAACGGTCCGCCGGCCTGTGTGGGCACGGGCCGGCGCACATACACCGGCACCCGGAGCAGCAGCAGCACGACGATGAGTGCCCCGGCCGCCACCCAGAACACCCCGGACCGGGCGGTCCAGCCGATGTGCGTGAGCACGCCGTCGAGCACCCCGGCGAACGCCCCGATGGCCGGCAGCACGGTCGCCCCCTGCGGCGTGAGCCCCAACCGCCGTAGCCGGTGGGCGAGATGGTCGGGCCCGCCGCGCAGCAGCGGCCGCCCGGCCAGCCGCCGCGACAGGATCACCAGGAGTACGTCCACGGTCGCCACGGCGGTGATCGGGAAGAGCACGCCCGCGCTGTCCGCGAGCCCGTAGCCGGCCCGGGTGCACACCGCCGCGGCCGCGAGCACGAACCCGGTGAACAGGGACCCGCAGGCGCCGAGGCCCACGCGCGCGGGCGGCCAGTTGTGCATGAGGAACCCGGTCAGCGCGGCGGCCAGCACGCTCAGCAGCACGGCGAGCCCGTCCATCACCTCGGCCGCGGCGCAGGCGCCCACCCCGAAGGCGGTGACGACCCCCACGGTCCCGGCGAGCGCGTCGGCGTGGTCGAGCGCCTTGAAGGCGACGGAGACGAAGACGATCCAGCCCACGGCGAGCAGGCCCGCGGGCACCCCGGTCTCCTCGTACGGCACGACACAGGCCGCCGCCACCGCCGTACCGGCGACCAGGACCCGTGACTTGACCCGCCGCAGGTCCGCGACCAGTCCGAGCAGGGCGACGGCGCCTCCGGCGAGCAGCAGCCGGCCCACGCCCTCGCCGAGCGGCGCGACGCCCGTGCGCTCGCCGGCCACCACGACGGCGCCGGTGGCGAGCACCACGGCGACACCCCCGGCCAGCGGCACGGGCCGCTGCCGTCGTCTGCGGTCGAGGATTCCGAGGCGCAGCGCGGGCACCCGCAGCAGTGCGGTGAGCACGGCTGCGAGCAGCAGGGCGGTCGTGGCGGCGGCGATCCCGTAGAGCACGGATCTAAGTTAGGCGCGAATGTACCAATTTGGCATGAATAACACGATCGCATCGTCACAGACCTTTAAGGCGACCCTCAGCGACGCAGATCACCGAGCTGCTGGCTACAGTGCGACGGAAGATGGGGGTAGTCTCAGACGGACTGCATAAGTTACCGCTTAGTAATGTCGAGGCTCTCCCTCGAACGAAACCTCGCAGGCCCGAGGAGCCCCCAAATGCAACTCGCCGCGATCATCGTGTCGCTGGTCCTGACCGTGGTCGGTGTTGCGCTGCTCGCACGCGCCATCGGCCAGTTCGTCCGGTACTTCAAACTGGGCCAGCCCGTGCCCGCGGGCAGCAGGACCGACAACCCCTATGCGCGCAGCGTGACGCTGGTGCGTGAGTTCCTTGGCCACACCCGGATGAACCGCTGGGGCATCGTGGGCTTCGCCCACTGGTTCGTGGCCGTCGGCTTCCTGACGCTGCCGCCGACCCTGGCGCAGGCGTTCGGCCAGCTCTTCCAGGCCGACTGGATGCTGCCGGTGATCGGCGACTGGCTGCCGTTCGAGATGTACACCGAGTTCATCGGCGTGATGACCGTGATCGGCATCGTCGTGCTGATCACCATCCGGCTGCTGAGCCTGCCCTCGCGGCCGGGCCGCAAGTCGCGCTTCGCGGGCTCCAAGGCGGGCCAGGCCTACTTCGTCGAGTACGTCATCCTCACCATCGGCCTGGCGATCTACGTGCTGCGCGGCCTGGAGGGCGCACTGCACCACGTGGAGGGCTACGAGGCCGGCTACTTCGCCTCGTACCCGCTGGTGCTGGCGTTCAAGGGCCTGAGCGTTTCGGCGCTGCAGAACCTGGTCTACCTGACCGCCATGATCAAGATCGGGACGTCGTTCATCTGGATGATCGTGGTGTCGCTGAACACCAACATGGGGGTGGCCTGGCACCGCTTCCTGGCCTTCCCCAACATCTGGTTCAAGCGCAACGCCGAGGGCGCCACGGCGCTCGGCGCGCTGCAGCCGATGACCTCGGGCGGGCAGCCGATCGACTTCACCGACCCGGGCGAGGACGACGTCTTCGGCGTCTCCCAGGTCGAGCAGTTCTCCTGGAAGGGCCTCCTCGACTTCTCCACCTGCACCGAGTGCGGCCGCTGCCAGTCGCAGTGCCCGGCCTGGAACACCGGCAAGCCGCTGTCCCCGAAGCTGCTGATCATGAGCCTGCGGGACCACGCGCACGCCAAGGCGCCGTACCTGCTGGCCGGTGGCGGCAAGAACATGGAGGGCGAGGAGAAGGCCTCCGAGGAGCAGCTCAAGGACGTGCCCGCGGCGGCGCTCGCGGAGGCCGAGCGACCGCTGATCGGCACCGCCGAGGAGAACGGCGTCATCGACCCGGACGTGCTGTGGTCCTGCACCACCTGCGGCGCCTGCGTCGAGCAGTGCCCGGTGGACATCGAGCACATCGACCACATCGTCGACATGCGCCGCTACCAGGTGATGATCGAGTCCGCGTTCCCGTCCGAGGCGGGCACGATGCTCAAGAACCTGGAGAAGAAGGGCAACCCCTGGGGCCTGGCCAGGAAGCAGCGCCTGGAGTGGCTCAAGGAGGTCGAGTTCGAGGTCCCGGTCGTCGGCCAGGACATCGAGGACCTCACCGAGGTCGAGTACCTGTACTGGGTCGGCTGCGCCGGCTCCCTGGAGGACCGCGCCAAGAAGACCACCAAGGCCTTCGCGGAGCTGCTGCACATCGCGGGCGTCAAGTTCGCGATCATGGGCGGCGACGAGAAGTGCACCGGTGACTCCGCCCGCCGCCTCGGCAACGAGCCCCTCTTCCAGGAGCTCGGCATGGAGAACGTCATGGCGCTGAACATGGCGTTCGGCGAGGAGCTCGACGACGACGGCAAGGTGACCGAGGAGTCCCGCAAGCCGAAGTCGGCGAAGAAGATCGTCGCGACCTGCCCGCACTGCCTCAACACGATCGGCAACGAGTACCCGCAGCTCGGCGGCGACTACGAGGTCATCCACCACACCCAGCTGCTCCAGCACCTGGTGGACGAGGGCAAGCTCACCCCGGTCACCCCGGTCGAGGGCATCATCACCTACCACGACCCCTGCTACCTGGGCCGCCACAACAAGATCTACACGCCGCCGCGCGAGATCATCGCAGGCGTGCCGGGCCTCAGGAACGAGGAGATGCACCGCCACAAGGAGCGCGGCTTCTGCTGCGGCGCCGGCGGCGCGCGGATGTGGATGGAGGAGCGGATCGGCAAGCGCATCAACAACGAGCGCGTCGACGAGGCCCTCTCCGTCAACCCGGACATCGTCTCCACCGCCTGCCCGTTCTGCCTCGTCATGCTGACCGACTCGGTCAACGGCAAGAAGAACGACGGCAAGGCCAAGGAGTCCATCCAGGTCGTCGACGTCGCCCAGCTCCTCCTGGAGTCGGTCAGGACGCCCCTCGACCCGGCGGGCGAGGCCGAGCAGGAGAACGAGCCCGAGCCGGAGCCGGTGAAGTAGTCCCCGGTCACGGCCGTCACGGCGCCCCCCCCCCCCCCCCCGCAAAGGGGGCCATCCTCGCAGCCCCCCCCCAACCTTTCTTCCGTCCCCACTTTCGACCAACCCCAAAAAAAAAAAA
>NZ_JBHVGU010000011.1:107497-170624 GCF_042800575.1 Streptomyces sp. NPDC057616 | reverse complement strand
GGGGGGGGGAGGGGGGGGAGAGGACATAGGGGCGGGGGTGGGGGGTGTTTCCCCTGGTACCGCCCCTTCTCCCCCCCTTTCCCTTTGTGGGCCTGTCCCCGCCGTCGTAGCGGCATCCGCCAGGCGTTCTTCGCGTCCACGTGCTGGACCACCTCGAAGGACCACAGCGTCGAGCCGCTTGCGCAGGAACGCCCTGCCATCGTCCGGGATCACGGCCCGGTCGAGCCGTAGCCGCTTCACCTGACGAGAAGACCGGCTCACGGGCGAGGTGGTCGGTGAGCTGTCATGGCGGACTGCCTGGCCCTGATGCCGGCACAGCCGGTGCGCCGATCAACGCCATGCTCGTCGACGGCAGCACCGTCCGGGGGCGGCTCTCCCCACACCGGGTCCAGTCAGTCACTGGTGTGACCAGAGCCTTTCCGGAGTCACGGACCGTCTCACGGCGCGTCTCGGCTCGGCGGCGTAGACCACTCCGTGTGCTTCGGAGGGGGGCCATACTGCCGGTATGGGCACCGATCCGCTGGACGGGCCGTCCGCTTCAGGCGACGGCGTACAGTCCGAGGGCATCCGCGAGCAAAGGGCCACGGAACAACAACGGGTGGCCGACGAGCGGGAGCGCCTCGCTGACATCCGCGAGGCCGCCGCCGATGAGCGAGAGGCCGCCGCCGACAGGCGGGAAGCCGCTGCGGATACCCGGGAAGCCACCGTGGATGGGCGCGAGGCTGCCGTAGAGGCGTGGCAGGACCAGCTCGCCACTCAGGAGAGGCGCCTGGACGCACGACATCGTGCGGCAGGGGACCCGGCGCCGGGCGTCCGGGAGCGCTCGTACGAGCAGATCCACCGCTCCCAGCGCCTGATGGCGGCCAGCCGGGAGCGTCTTGAGCGCAGCGAGGCAGCACTGCGCCGCTTGGATGCGAGAGATCAACGGGAACAGGATGCGATAGACCGGGAGACAGCGACTGCGATGCGGCAGATGCCGGCCGCGGGCCCGGTATCGCTCGCGGACCTGCAGACCCGGGCCGACCGGCTACGGGAACAGGCCACGGCGGCGGCCGAGGCACTGGCTCAGGCCGAGGACGCCCTGGTCCACGCGCACCGAAAGGGCCACCGAGACCAGCAGGCCGCCGAACACCGCCGCCGTGCCGCGCAAGCCCGCACCGCGGCCGGCACACTGCGCGCCATCACCCAATCGCCCGAGGAGGGCGGCACCGCAGAGTTTCCCGGCTGAGCGGCGTGGACCACGGCGGGCGTGGCCGGGTCTCAGTCGGGCAGACGGTAGCTGGGGTCGGTGTGGCGGCTGACGATTTCCCGGGCCAGGTCCAGCAGCGGCCGGTCCTGGCCGTAGGCGTGGGCCCGCAGTCTCTCCAGCGCCTTGGCCACGGGGATCTCCAGCTTCACGGACAGGATGCCGGCGGCCTGGTGCACCTGGTCTCGGTGGGGCGCGGGGCAGCGCGCCGACGGGGCGGCGCCGGAGATGCCGGTGGTGGGCTGGAGTTGCAGCAGCAGGAGGCAGGCCGCGTGGGTGAGGGACCAGGCGGCGGTGCGCTGTTGCGACGTGAGGGGGCCAGGAGTGACGCGGTAGCCGTTCAAGACGCCCAGGACTTTGTTCCCGAGCAGGATGGGGAAGGTGAACAAGGCGGCCGCTCCGCAGCGCACCGCGTCGGGACGGAACAAAGGCCAGTGATCAGCCGGACCGGCGGACAAGTTGGGTTCGCAGACCGCCTGGCCCGACCTCGCGGCGTCGTGAGCGGGACCCTCACCCACGATGTACTCCACATCGTCCACGGCGGGGCCGATCCTGTCGTCCGGTGCCGCCCAGACCCGCTCGGAAGATCCGTCAGTGGCCAGGATCGACACGGTGACCCCCGTCAGCCCCAGAGCGGCCGCGCACTGCGCGGCCGACACCTCCTCCAGGACCGTCGCCGTACCCGCGGACTGCAGCATGCCCGCGATCAGGCGGCTGGAACGGGCAGCGGCCAGCAGACCGGCGAGGACCTCCTCACCGGCGTCATGGTGTTCGGGTGTGTCCATACTCGCCCCCTCTGGCTGCAGGTAATCCCTGGCAGGGGCCAACTTCGGGGAAACTGTACAGCCGCCCTTCCCGCTCCTGTGAAGCAGCGTTGCCCAAGAAATTCTCTGCGGCACCCGCCCAACGAATGCGGTGAACCATGCGTGCCGGGCGGCGCCGCCCGGCAGCGGGTCAGGGCAGGGCCGCCGCAGACCGGATCGCGTCCGCGCCCGTCACCCCCACCCAAGCTGGTGGCAGCAGCGACGAGGAGCAACTCGCCGGGTCGCTCGATACGGGCGCTCGCCCACCCGTCCGTGCACCGCAAGCCGGCCGCCCCGGTCCGGGACGCCCTCCCGGCTACCGCAACCGGCACCCCACCGCCCGGTACGACGTCGGCAGGACCCTGGTCCGATGTCCGAACCGGTGGCTTGCGGCGGCGCTCCGGGGCGGTGGGCCGGCAGTAGGCTGGTTGCGTTCCGTGAGCTGCCCGGGCCGGGTGGATTCGGCCACAGTGGGATGGCTTGGGCGGTTGAGAAGGAATCGAGGCGAAAGTCGGAGCGTTCCGTCAGCGGGCATGATGCGGCTGCCATCAGCCGAACCCTTCAAACGGCTGGCTTCCGGGGTGGTCCGTTTGCCCGGCCCTGCGCCGGGCGGCCCGGGAGCTTCCGGAACGGACGGTTGTGATGTCTGCCGTGTCCGACGATGTTCTCCTGGCCCGGGCCGTGCTCGATCTCGGCTCGCGCAACGACGGCTTCGACGTCCTCGAAATGCTCCACGATCTGACCGCGTACGCGGTGCGTTTCGCGGGCGTGCACTCCGCCGGTATCACCATCCTCGGCGCGGCCGGCCGGGTCGACTACCTGACCGCCTTCGACGAGGTGTGCGCGCGGCTGGAGGAGGCCCAGCTCGACCTGGGCGAGGGCCCCTGCATGGACAGCGCACGCACCGGGAGCATCCTCGAACCGGTCTCGCTGCACCCGGGCGGCCCCGGAGCACAGCGCTGGCCAGGCTTCACCCGGCGGGCGGTGGCCGCGGGTTTCTCCGCGGTCGCGGCCGTGCCCGTGCGCGTCGCCCAGCACACGCCGGGTGCCCTGAACCTGCTGCAGGACGGGCTCCGCCCGATCACACCTGCCAGTCTGCAACGGGCCCAGGTGCTGGCCGACGCCGCCGGGGCCTGTCTGCACCACCGCCAAAGTCTGCTCTCGCAAGGAGAGATCATCACCCAGCTGGAGACCGCCCTGCAGTCACGCATCGTGATCGAGCAGGCGAAGGGCGCGCTGGCCTTCCGGCTCGGGATCGACGTGCAGGACGCCTTCACACGGATGCGCGGACACGCCCGCGACCGACGACAGAAACTCACCGACGTGGCCCGCCAGGTCGTGCAGGGGGACATCCCGGCCGAACTCACGACCGTCCGGTGACGTGCCCCGCGACCCGCGGGACACCGGATCTTCCGGTGCCCCGCCACCCAACGGTGTCCTGACCGCTCTGCTGGCCCGCGCGCACCGCGCGGTCCGCACCGGAGCAGGGCCTTCACCAGCGCTGCCGTCCGACACCGCCCGCCTGTTCGGGCTGCACTTCGGCTGCGCGCACACGCCACCGCCAAGGGCCAGCTGCTGCACGGTCTCGCCCGCGCCGTCCTCACCCGCCGCCCGCCCCCGACCTCCTGCACCAGTGAGAAGCACACACGGCTCGGCGTCACCGCGCCGGAAATTCGGTGGAATCCACCGGCAGCGAACCGCAACCCGGCAGGAACCGAGACTCCGGTGCCACTCGTGGTGTCGCGGCTACCCGGCACTCTGGGAATCCTGGCTCCCTGCCGGTCTCATGAACCGGTTGCCTCGGGCGCTCACAGGTCCTGACCAGGGACGTTCCTGCGTGCGTGATGGTGCCGCGCAAGCCAGGCGGTGGCCGGTCCCGTGAGGAGTAGCCTGACATCGCCGAGAGCTTTGCGTGCGCCGACGGCCGCGCCGACGCCGTTCTCGATGAACGACAATGCCAGGCCGCGCCTGGAGGCAGGTCCACGTCATGGAACCAACTGCCGCTCAACTCGCGACCATCGCGATGTGCCTGTCCCCACCACCGCAGGTCCGGCTTTCGCTGGCACCGTACGAAGCCGCCCCAGGCGCACTCGACGGCGCCTGGTGGCCCTACTCCCGCAACCTCGTCGATGAACTGCCCCTTCTGATGGAAGCGATGGACGGAGCCGGCAGCTATACGAGAGTCACTCTGGGGATCGAGCTGTGGCCTGACGTCCCGCACCAGGTCCTCGTGGGCAAGAACCTCGTGACCGTGGGATGGTTCGTGTCCGGTCACGAGCAGAACGAGATCCTGCTCTGCTCCTATCGCAAGGGGTTTCGTACCTTGCTCGTCATTCCTCCCGAAACGGAGGCCGACGCTGCCGCCTGGCTGATGAGCACGCCCGCTCCGGTCGACGGCAGCACCACGGCCACCGAACTGCTGGATCTCGCGACGACACGCTCCACCGCGCCGGAGGCGGGCGCCGGCTGAACCCGGTCACCCGGCCTCGGCGCGTCGTTGGCGGCGGCATGGCGGGCGGGGTGCGGAATGTACTGGCGACCGGAAGGACGCGGGCCCCCCTGGCCGAGCAGCGCGTGCTCCCCCACGCTTGGCCGACAGTCATCCGGCATGGACCGCCTGCAACGCTCTAACCGTTCTGGGGCTCAGCTTGCTGGACGACCTCGAAGGACCAAAGGGTCGAACCAGTAGCGGCGGGCTTCGGCCTTCCGCCGGTCTCCTCCCCACCACCCTGGTGCGCTGTCTTCATGGATTCCCCAAGCCAGGCCCGGAAAGACTCCTCGTCGCGCCAACGCGTGTAGACGAGATAGTTGTCGGTGCCTTCGACCGGGCGGAGGAGTTCGAACCACTCAAAGCCGTCGGAGCCCTCCACCGCGGAGGCCCGCGCGGCGAACCGCTTCTCCAGGACCTCGCGCTGCTCAGCAGGGACGGTCAGTACGTTGATCTTGACTACGCTCATGCAGCCATCCTGACGCACCAGCCCGGACAGCGGCGGGCCACCGGTCGGCCGAACCCGGGTCTGTCGCCGCGACTCGAACGCGTGCATCATTGCCCAGGCGTTGTCGACGGGGCTGACGAGGTGAACGGTGCGCGTGCGAAGAGGCGGGATGTGTACGGCGGTTGTCAGCACCGCGCTCCTGCTCGCGGCCTGCGGCCCCGGCGCGGACGCCGGAGCGGCCCGCCCCACCCCCGTACGCGTCGCGGACGCCCCCGCCAAGCTGCCCGTCCCACGCGGCACCGGCAGCAGGACCCCGGACGACTTCAACGGCGACGGCCACCGCGACCTCGTCCTCGACGCCCTGGTGAAGAGCCATAGCCACGCCGACGACGCGGGCATCGGCATCGTCTACGGCGGCGCGCACGGACTGACGCCCGGGGCACGGCAGTTGCTCCGCCCCGCGAAGTACGCCGCCCGCACCAAGGGCCAACTCCCCGCCGTCTTCGACGCGGAGGCGAGCTGCGACCTCGACAAGGACGGTTTCACCGACCTCATCGTCTCGACCGACCCGCCCTACGACGGCCAGGGCATGCCCCCGGTCCCGCTCCAGGTCCTCTTCGGCTCCCCCGGCGGCCTGACCCGCGCGGTCACCCTCGCCGTCCCCGCCGCCGCCCGCTTCGGCAACGACTGGCCCGACCAGCCGGTGTGCGGCGACTTCGACGGCGACGGCGCCGAGGACCTCGTGCTGCACGCCTCGGGCCAGCGCCTGAGCTATCTGCGCGGCCCGTTCAGCAGGAAGGGTTCTCCCCGCGCGGCCGGCGCCGCCGTCCGCTCGCCCGGCGAGGTGCCCACGGGCCCGGCGGCCGACGTGAACCGCGACGGCTACGACGACCTGGTGGTCCGCACCTCGGACGGTCCGGGCAAGGCGTACGTCGTCCTCGGCGGACCCACCGGCCCGACCCGCACCGCAACCGCCCTGCCCGAGGGCATCGACGTCGCCCTCGGCCGCTTCGGCAGGGGAGCGGCCCTGGACGCCGCGGTCGGCGCGATGGACAGAACGTCCCTGCGCTACGACCTCCCGGCCCCGGCCCGCGCCACCCTCGCCTCACCCGGCTCCATGCTCGACGCCGCCGACTTCGACGGCGACGGCCTCGCCGACCTCGTCTCCAGCGGCTCCCGGCTGCGGATCTTCCACGGCCGTACGACGGGCCTGTCCACGGCCGGCACGGTCGTCGTGGCGCCCGCGGCCCGGGGCACGACCAGGGTCCTGGCGGTGGGCGACTTCGACGGCGACGGCCGGGCGGACCTGGCGGTGCGCACCTACCGGGGCGAGACGAAGGACACCGTCGCGGTCTACCCCGGCGTGAAGAAGTCTCTGGTGGCGGCCGAGCCGTCGGTCACCTTCTCCAGCGCGGAGTTCCTGGCGGACTGAACCTCCTGCCGCACGAACTGCCACACGAAGTGCAAAGAATTACCGAACTCACGTACAACCCTTGATCCCCTTGGTGGGTCTCCTGATCGCCGACCGAACGGTTAACGCCACCTCAACTGCGGGCGAACACGGTTCGGCGCGCACCCCATCGACTGTGGACGCCCGCCAGGCGTCCCCCGCATGCCGCAGGAGAACCCGCATGCACACACCTTTGCGACTCGCTCTCGCGACGGCCACCGCGGCCGCGCTGACGGGCGGTCTGCTCACGTTCTCGGCCGTCACCGCCACGGCCGCGGACTCCACCACCGTCGCGCAGGCCGACTTCAACGGCGACGGAATCGGCGACACGGCCTTCTCCGCCGACGGCGCCTACGTGAACGGGAAGAACGGCGCGGGACAGCTGGTCGTCCTCTACGGCGCCAAGCCCGGCGGCGTCTCGTCCGCCAAGCGCTCCACGATCAGCCAGAACACCACCGGCAACCCCGGCACCGCCGAGACCGGCGACCACTTCGGCAGCGAGTCCGCCTACGCCGACTTCAACGGCGACGGCTACGACGACATCGCGGTCGGCTCCTGGGGCGAGGACGTCGGCACCGACAAGGACGGCGGCGGCGTCGCCATCCTGTGGGGCTCGGCCTCCGGCATCACCGGCAAGGGCGTTTCCGTCGCCGACCCGGCCCCCTCCGCGCACGACTACTGGGGCAAGAACCTCGCCGCGGGCGACTTCGACGGCGACGGCAAGGCCGACCTGGCCGTCGGCAGCTCCAACGCCACCATCTACGTGCTCAAGGGCGGGATCGGCGCCACCGGCAAGCCCGGCGGCACGTACACGATCAAGCCCCCGATCATGGGCACGGACGCGAACGGCCCGCTCAACCTGACCGCCGGCAACATCAACGGCGGCCCGGAGACCGACCTGGTCGTCGACGGCTACGAGACCCAGACCGACTACGGCTGGAACAAGAACTACTACATCCCCGGCACCTCGAGCGGCCTGAACATGGGGGCCTCGGAGGTGCTCAAGCCGGGCGTGATCACCGCGATCGGCGACATCGACAACGACGGCTACGGCGACATCGTCTCCGGCGCCTACTGGAACCCCACCACCGAGGACGGGACGACCGTCCCCGACTCCGGCAAGGGCGGCAAGGTCTGGGTCACCTACGGCTCCGACGGCGGCCCGATCACCACCAACCCGACCGGCATCACCCAGGACACCGGCAACGTCCCCGGCACCGCCGAGGGCAACGACTTCTTCGGTTACGAGCTCGACCTCGGCGACATCAACGGCGACGGCTTCCTGGACCTGGCGATCGGCGTCGCGGGCGAGAACATCGGCAGCGCGACGAACACCGGCGCCGTCACCGTCCTCTACGGCACCGCGGACGGCCTGAACACCGCCTCCGGCGCCCAGTCCTTCGCGCAGTCCACGGCGGGCGTGCCCGGCAACGACGAGGACAACGACTACTTCGGCACGGACGTCAAGCTCGACGACGTCACCGGCGACGGCAAGGCCGACCTGATCGTCGGCTCCCAGGAGAACGCCGGCAACGGCGGCGTGACCTACCTGCCCTCCAACGGCACGAACATCGTCACGGCCGGCTCGCGTGCGATCGCGCCGAGCACCTCGAGCGTCTCCACCACGGGTTCGCCGTACTTCGGCGCCAACTTCGCGGACTGACCGGCTCGTAGCCGATCGACCGCCCCCGGACGAGGAGCCGGACCCTCACCCTCGGGCCCGGCTCCTCCCCTTTCACGGGTGCCCCCTTCCCTAGGGGGCACCTTGACGTTCCCTTAGGGGATGTCACAGCTCGGCCGCAAACCCGGGCCCGAACCGCCGGGCCCCGCACGTCACTCTGCGGGATCAGTTACGTTCGAAGGCGTGGCTGGATTCAGGATCGGACGCGGGGCCCGTAACAACGGAGCCCCGCCGCGGCGACCGCAACAACCCCCGTACGGACAGCAGGCTCCGCAGAGCCCGCCGTACGGCCGACCGTCTGCGCAGCAGCAGCCGTACCGCCACGGCGGCGGCCAGTGGCAGCAGGGCGGTGGCGGCGGGTACGACGAGCCGGAGTACTTCGGCGGCCAGGGCGGCTACGCACCGCAGGGCCACCACGATCCGTACGCGGCCAACAACCCTGGCCACACCCAGGCGTTCTCGGTCGGCGAGGACCCCTACAGCCAGGGCGGCACCTACCGCGCGGGCTCGGCCCCGGCCGGCCCCGTGGGCCCGCGCCTGCACTGGAAGGACCTGCTGAGGGGCATCGTCCTGTCCCCCACCCAGACCTTCCTGCAGATGCGCGACTACACGATGTGGGGCCCGGCCCTCATCGTGACCTTCCTCTACGGCCTGCTCGCGGTCTTCGGCTTCGACGGCGCCCGCAAGGACGCCATCGAGGCGACCCTCTCCAACGCGGTGCCGATCGTCCTGACGACGGCCGTCGCGATGGTGCTGTCGGCCTTCGTCCTGGGCGTGGTCACCCACACCCTGGCCCGCCAGCTCGGCGGCGACGGCGCCTGGCAGCCCACGGTCGGCCTCTCCATGCTGATCACGTCCCTCACGGACGCCCCGCGCCTGGTCTTCGCCATGTTCTTCGGCGGCGACGCGACCTTCGTCCAGGGCCTGGGCTGGGCGACCTGGGTGGCCGCCGGAGCGCTGCTGACCCTGATGGTCAGCCGCTCCCACGACCTGCCCTGGCCGAAGGCGCTGGGTGCCTCGGCGATCCAGCTGATCGCCCTGCTGTCGATCGTGAAGCTCGGCACGTTCTGACACGTTCCGACGCGTTCCGACACCGACGACGAGGGGCTCCCGGCCGTGTGCCGGGAGCCCCTCGTCGTCCGTCAGGGGCGGGGGAAGCGGTCTGCTTCCGGGTCCGCGCGGCGGACCCGCACCCCGTCCGCGTACGGGAGACGACGTTCAGAGAGTTCCGGTGGCTCCCGACCGGCTCGTGCGTGATCGAGTGCGGGTCGTCGAACCTGTCACAACCGAAGCCGCGGCCGTAGCCATAGCTCAGCGACTCAGGGGTTCAGCGGCTCAGACGGCCTCCCTGTTCGCCTTCGGCGCTTCTCCCGACTTGTGTACCGGAGGCAGAACGCTCCACGGGAAGTTGATCCACTCGTCGGTGCGCTTCCACACGTAGTCGCACTTCACCAGCGACTGCGACTTCTCGTAGATGACGGCGGAGCGCACCTCGGCGACCGTGTCCAGGCAGAAGTCCCGCACCAGCTTCAGGGTCTTGCCCGTGTCGGCGACGTCGTCGGTGATCAGCACCTTCTTGTCGGAGAAGTCGATGACGTTCGGGACGGGCGCGAGCATGACGGGCATCTCGAGGGTGGTCCCCACGCCGGTGTAGAACTCGACGTTCACCAGATGGATGTTCTTGCAGTCGAGGGCGTAGGCCAGGCCGCCGGCGACGAAGACGCCGCCGCGGGCGATGCTGAGCACGATGTCCGGCTCGTACCCGTCGTCGGCGATCGTCTGCGCGAGCTCGCGCACGGCGGTGCCGAACGCCTCGTAGGTCAGGTTCTCCCGCACGTCACTCATGCCGGCGCCCTCAGACCTGGGTCCGGTGGAAGTTCAGGTAGGAGCGGGAGGCGGTGGGCCCGCGCTGGCCCTGGTACCGCGAGCCGTACCGCTCACTGCCGTACGGGAACTCGGCCGGCGAGCTGAGCCGGAACATGCACAGCTGCCCGATCTTCATGCCGGGCCACAGCTTGATCGGCAGCGTGGCGAGGTTGGAGAGCTCCAGCGTGACGTGCCCGGAGAAGCCGGGGTCGATGAAGCCGGCGGTGGAGTGGGTGACGAGTCCGAGCCGCCCGAGGGAGCTCTTGCCCTCCAGCCGGGAGGCGAGGTCGTCGGGAAGCGTGATGACCTCGTACGTGCTGGCCAGGACGAACTCCCCGGGGTGCAGGATGAAGGGCTCGTCGCCCTCCGGCTCCACGCACCGCGTGAGGTCCACCTGCTCGACGGACGGGTCGATGTGGGGGTACTTGTGGTTCTCGAAGACCCGGAAGTACCGGTCCAGGCGCACGTCGACACTCGACGGCTGAACCATGGATTCGTCGTAGGGATCGATCACCACACGCCCGGCGTCGATCTCGGCCCGGATGTCCTTGTCTGAGAGAAGCACGCCCCGAGGATACGCAAGGCGCGCGGACCGGCCACAATCGCCCGTCCGCGCGCCCGCTCGTGCCGTGTTCCCGAGGCCTCTAATGCTTCTCGAGGCTGACCGGCACCACACTGCGGAGCCGGGCACAGCGTGGACACCGGACAAGCCGGTGGGGGCCGAGCCGATCGGCCTGCTGCATCGGGAACGAAGCGGTGCTGAACACGTGCCCATCGGCACAGCGGACGACGGTGCGCTCCATCAAGTCCAAGAGTCCCTTCCCCAAGAGCCGCGTCGGGCTACTGCTCGCCTGACGACAAAAGCCACATTACGGGATCAAAGGAACGACCCTCCAGGCGGCACTCCGGCCCCACCCGGACCCTCTCCCACCCCTCCACCGTACGCCCCAACTCCCGGCGTCCGCAGCAGCATCGACCCCCGAAACACAGTGCGGCCCCGCGGCTTCAGCGCCGGGGACCGGGGATGAGGTAGGGTGACGTTGCGATCAGACACCGGTCTCAACCGGCGTCCCGCGCGGGTGTAGTTTAATGGTAGAACATCAGCTTCCCAAGCTGAGAGCGCGAGTTCGATTCTCGTCACCCGCTCTTATTGAAGCCCCAGGCCAGTGGCCTGGGGCTTGTTTCATGAGCGGCGAATGCCCTCTCGGACCTCAGCGACGCGGGCAGGCCCGAGCGGGCCGGCAGCTGTGTGGGGGCTGAGGGGAAGCACCAGAGCCCGCAGCAGCACGGGCGGCGACGGCCGCAGGACCGTCGCTTCCGACGGCCGACGGATCGCCCCGATGTCCTGCCATCCCCATGACAGGAAGGCGTCGCAGGCCGGAGCGTCGGCCTGGTCGACCAGCGTCGCCCCGAGCGAGGCGTGGTGGTCGGCGAGCAGCCGTTCCTGGAGCCTGCGGGCGAGGTCCTGTCCGTCCGTGTGGTGATGCACCACGATCTCGGTGATCGCGAAGACCCGGCCCGACGCGGTGAGCTGTTCGACGCTCTCTGGAAGGGCGCCGTCGAGCCCCCTCCACCACGTCCCCTCGCGCGGTACGGGGAATCCGTAGGCACACCCGGCGAAGGCGCTGACCTCCGCGGTCAACAGGGCGAATCCCGCCCGCCGGATGTTGCTGGTGAGCCGCCGCAGAAACGCCTCCCGGTCCCGGTGCTCGTGGCTTGCCCGGGGGCGGGAGCACTCCACGTACAGATCGGCCAGGTCCTCTCGCACGGCCTCGGCCTGCCAGCGGTTCAGCCGGCGCAGACGTACCGCGTGGGCGGGGATCGGCGCGCTTCCCCCGCCGCCTGGCGGCCCGCCGCGGAGCCGCGCTGTCACGGCGCACCGCCCGCGGCGGCGGAGGCACGTGGTGACGGTGGCCGAACGGTAGGGAGCTCGTGCAGCAGGAAGCCGGTGCCGGTGATCTCGGTCATCCGGGTCAGGGTCGGCGGCGGATAGTGCAGTCGGAGCACGGTTCCGGCATCTGTGGCGAGTCCTGATGCCGTGAGGAAGGCGTTGAGTCCGCTGGCGTCGCAGAAGGTGACCGCTGTGAGATCGACGTCGATGGTGCGGATGCCGTCGCGCAGGCATGCGCCCAGTGCGGCGCGCACGAGCGGGGCGGTGGCCTGGTCGATCTCCCCTGCGAGTGTGACCAGCGCGCGGTTGGCTCGGTCGTGCCGGTGGGCGTTCAGTTGTATATGAGGCATGGCTCCTCGATTCGACTGGCGACGTGCCCGTGCGACGTGACGGGTGAACGGCCGTTCCGGCAGCCCGGGTTGGCGAGCACGGTGGTGGATCACGGATGGGTCGTCCGGGATGCGCCCCGGAGTGGGGCGGAAGCTCCGCGCCCGGCGGGCATCGTGTCCCGGAGCGGTGCCGGGGCCGGCGTGGGTCGCAGACCGGCCGACGGGCCGACGATCGTTTTCGGGCGGCCTGTTCATCTCATCGGCCTCCTTGGCGGCCTTGCGCCGTTGCGGAGCTCGCGGGCACAGGACAGGGGAAGACCCCGGCCTGTCGTGTGCGGTGCTGCGGCCGGGGTCTTGGGCTGTGGGCGGCGTTGTCTGTTCGGTCGGTGCCTTGGTTCGGTCAGTGCCTTGGTTCGGTCAGTGCCTTGGTTCGGTCAGTGCCTTGGTTCGGTCGGTGCCTTGGTTCGGTCGGTGTCTTTGGTTCGGTCGGACCTGTCGGACGGACACGTCGTCGCGACGATCACCGCGGCCCGCGGTGCCGTTCACCGTCTCTCGGCCGTGGGCCTTCTGCGGCGCCGACGGGCTCGGGCCCGGGCCCGGGACGGGCGTCCCGGAGGGGGCCTCGGTGGAACACCCGTGGGCGTGCGGCCGCATCGCGGGCCTCGTGACCTCCTTCGGAGTCCCAGACCGCTTCCACGGCACGGTCGGCCTCGGACACCGTCTGCAGGCGTGCCGCCTCGCCCATCAGGCGGCTCGCGCTCGACGTGCCCAGCGGGTCACTCGCGGCGGCCATCAGCCAGGCGGCCGTGGCCGCGGTCGTCCGGGGCGGGACCACCAGGAGGTTCCAGCGGCCCACACGGTACGAGAGCAACAGCAGTTCGTGCGGGTCTTGTTCGGCCAGGAACCAGCCCACCTTCACCACGTGCCCGGCGACGGGCACCTTGCCCGGGACCACCGGCCAGTGGGTGGGATTCACCGTGACCCGGGTGATCCGCCCCCACAGCGGATCCAGTACGGCGACCAGCAAGGGGAGTTCGGCCCCGAGATCGCGGGAACGGGGCCACCATGCGCCGTCCAGCAGAGCCGGTGCGGGACCGGCGGGAGCCAGCGACAGGCGGACAGGCAACGAGGAGAGCGCACGGCCATCGGCTTCGGCTGTCGGCGGGAGGGAAATGGTCGCAGTCATGACGCGAACCCTGCCCCGGGCCGGTTGCGTCCGGCTCGGCGTATTCAATCGCCGAAAACGGCACGGACCCGGAAACCTGTGCGCGAAATATCCTCGGTGATCCCAGGCTACTCCTCGGGCAGGCCCGACGGGCCGTACGGTCACCGGAGGAAGAGACCCATGCGCCCCTCGCCCGGATATGCGTCCCAGGGACAACACGCCGGCGGAGCCGTACCCGCCAGCCGGTGGACGCGGCCATCCCGCCGCCCCTTCATCCCCGCACCGACGGCGGTCCGGCATGAGGACCCGCCGCGGCAGAGCGGCGCTTCCCTGGCCGAGGACCTGGTCAGCACGCTGTCCGCTCCGCCGGCTCCGTCGCGGAGTAGCGTGAACTCATCGGGAGTACTTCGTACATCGGCTCCGCTGCCGGTGTCGTTCCCGGTGAGCCACGACACCGGGCCGCTGCCCTCACGTGGGAGTCCGGAGACGGGTTTGCGCCATGACCTCCACCAGCTCTCATCCCTCGCTACGGGCCGCTCCCTTCAGGGCCCCGACCGCGCGCCTGGCGCTGAGCTCCAAGCACCCTTCCGCAGGGCTCGCCGAACTGGACGGTGCATGGTGGCCCCGGTCGCGTGACCTGCCGAGCGAGCTCTCCGCCCTGGCGAACGTGCTGGATCCGCTGTGGGGGCGGGTCAGCCGTATCGCGGTCGATCCCCGCAACTGGCCGATCCTTCCGCCCGGAATCCTCGTCAACGGCCATGTGGTGAAGGTCGGTCGGTTCACCTCGGAACTGGATCCGCACGCGATCCTGCTGCTGTCCTACACTGCGGGCCGCTGGGACCTCCTGGTGATCCCCCCGGAGACCGACGCCCCTGCGGCCGCCCGGCTGATGGCCGCCGCGAGCGCGGACACCGGCCCGCCGACGACCGCGACCGCGCTCATGACGGCCGAAGGGGCCCACCCCACAGCCGGAGACGGTGCCGGGACGGACGGGAGCGGCGCTGCCCTCCCGCAACGGGGCCGGTATCCGCAGCGCGCTGCGGGAATGTGACCACGCGTGGCGTGCTGCGGAAGACACGCGGTCTGGAGGACTCCGGTAGATGCGAGGCGACGGTCCCTTTCCGGCCGGACACCGTCATGCGAAAGACCCTGGTTCCCTGAACCGTACGCACACAGGCGGGGCGCCCCGACGAAACCACTGGTCGTGACTTCCTCCCGCTCGGCCGGCGCCGAATGACGTACCGGCGACCGGGATCGGGATCCCGCACCGGCCATGCGAGCGGGTTCTTGTCGGGGGACCATCAGGTTACTGAGGTATCTGTTCACCTGATGCCGACGCGACCGCGGTCTTCGGAGGAGAGCTGCCATGATGGGAGGGCGGCGTGGTGGAGGATACGGTGCCTGGTGCGGGAGGTGACGGGCGACCGCAGCCGGCGGCCGAGACGGGTTTCTGGCGACAGGTCGTCGAGCAGCTGGGCGCCGCCCTGATGGTGGTGGATCCGGCCGGGCGGATCCTCGCCGTCAACCCGGCCGCCGAACGGCTGCTGGGCCGGGCCGCCGCCGCGATGCGCGGGGAGGACGCGCACGAGCTGCTGCACCGGGACACGGACGGGAAAACGCTCCCACGGGAGCAGTGCCCGCTGCTCCAGGCGCTGGCCGAACGCACCGAAACCGCGGGCAGGGAGGGCGACAGCTATCTGCGCGGTGACGGTCGCCTGGTCACGATCTCCTGGTCCGCCTCTCCGCTGGTGGCCGACGGCTCCTTCAAGGGCATGGCCGTGCTCTTCACCGACGTCACGGGCGACCACGGCGCGCGCCGTGAACGTGCGGCCTACACGAGTGCTCTGGAGGACCTCAACGAGCGGCTGACGCTGGTCGCGGAGATCACCGACGTACTGGGCCAGACGCTGGAGACCGACGAGGCCCTCGCGCGACTGGGCCGCCTGCTGGTTCCGCGCCTCGCCGACTGGGCGGCGGTGGACCTCCGGGCCGCTTCCGGGCAGGTCCACCGGGTGACGGTGACGGGTCCGGCGGGCAGGCACGCCGCGCTGGAGGGCGGGCGCGAGCACCTTCCCGAGGCAGCGCAGGGAGATCACTCGCCTCTTGTCCAGGTGCTGAGTGGCGGATCCCCCGTTCTGTGGCACGACCGGCACGCCGCGCCGGCGCAGGACACGCCGGCGGCGGCCCGCTCCCCTCTGTCCACCCTCCACAACGACTTCCTGCGCACGGTGCACGCAACGTCGGTCATCACGGTGCCGCTGGGCTCCAGGCGGCAGGTCACCGGCGCGCTGACACTGGTGCGCACCGACCCGGCGCATCCTTTCGGCACCGCCGACGTGGACGTGGTGAGCGACATCGGCCGCCGCGTCGGCCTGGTGATCGACAACGCCCGCCGGTACGGCCGCCAGCGTGCCGTCGCCGAGGCGATGCAGCTCAACCTGCTCGCCCCGCTGCCCCAGCCGGGGCGGCTGCGGCTGGCCGCCCGCTACCAGCCCGCCCCGGTCGGCTCCCAGGTCGGCGGCGACTGGTACGACGCGTTCGAGCTGAAGGACGGCGCGCTCGCGCTGGTCATCGGGGACGTCGTGGGCCACGATCTGACCGCCGCGGCCGGGATGGCCCAACTGCACGGCATCCTGCGGTCCCTGGCCTGGGACCACACCGAACCGCCCGGTGCCGTCGTCGACCGCCTCGGCGACGCCCTGCCCGCCATCACCACCGTCCCGATGGCCACCCTCATTCTCGCCCGGGTCGAAGGCCATCCGCACACCGGTCCCTGGACACTGCGGTGGACCAGCGCGGGACATCCACCGCCTCTCCTCCTGACCCCCGGCGGACGGTCGCAGTACCTCGAGGCCGGACAGGGACTCGTCCTCGGCGCTCCCCAGGAGACGGGCGCGAGCAGGCCCAACGCCACACTGCCCCTGCCGCCGGCTTCCACCCTCCTTCTCTACACCGACGGCCTGATCGAGATCCCCGGCAGCGACCTGGACACCGGCCTGGTCCGGCTGCGCCGCCACGCCCTCATGTTCGCCCACGCCCCCCTGGACACGCTGTGCGATCAGCTGCTGGCCCGGATGCCGCCCGGCAGCACCGACGACGTGGCCCTCCTCGCCCTGCGCCTGCCGACGCCGTGACGGGCGGGGCGCCGATCGTCGCCACGCGCGAGGTACCGAGGAACCCCCGTCGCGCCCCGGTGGTGCGCCGTTCCGCAGATGTGTGCGCGTCGAAACACGGCCCCCCACCGCGGCCGGTGGCACACGTCCCGGCCGTCGCCCCGCCGCGCGGGTGCGCGGCGGTAGCCTGGGTACACGGTCGCCCGTGCCCCCGGCCCTCTCCGTGCAGTACCGTCCCGCGCAACAGAGGCCCTGCGCAAGGCCGAAGCCACCCTCCACGGAGGAGATGGGCGCGGATGAGCCCGTATCCCGATCTGTTCGACGAGTGCCGTCTGGTCAGTGCCGGCGGAGAGCTGGACGTGGCGACCGCACCGGCATTCGCGCACGACCTGGAGGCCGCCCGGTGCGACGGCGGACCGCCCTTCCTCATAGTCGACCTGCGCGGCGTGACGTTCATGGACGACAGCGTCCTCGATTCACTGTGCGCGGCGTGGCACGCGTGCCGCCGGCGAGGCGGATGGGTGCGCGTCGTCCACGTCCGGCCGGGCACGACCCTTCTGTTCCGTGCCTGCGGTCTGCTGACCCGTTTCCCCCGGTACGCCAGCCCCCGGGAGGCATGGCAGGGCATACCCGCCGGCCACACGGCACCGGACCGGCCCACATGAGCTGCGGCGGCGGCCCGGTTCCACCCTTCACGGAGCCCGGCCCCCGGCAGAATCGAGCACCATGATCAGCTACGGCATGGCCGAGGTGCTGCGCCGGCTGCGCCTCGACGCGCCCGGTGATCCGACGCCCGCCTGGGCGCGCGTCCTCGGCGCCGAGGGTGTCGCGCTGTCGCTGCTCGTCGGCGCCGAGCGGGCGCCCGAGCCGCTGTGGTGCCATCCCGAGCTGAGCGCGCGGTTCGAGGAGCTCCAGTTCACACTGGGCGAGGGCCCGGGTCCGGACGCGATCCGCACCGGCTCGCCCGTCCTGGAGCCGGACCTGGACCGGGTGCGCCCCGAGCGCTGGCCCGCGCTGCTGCCCTCCGCGGCGAAGCTGGGTGTGCACGGTGTCTGCTGCTTCCCGCTCGGCATCGGCGCCATCCGGGTCGGCGTACTGACCGTGCTGTGCGAGGGGGAGCGGCGGATGGGCGCGCAGCAGTACACGGACGCCGGCGCCCTGGCGGCCGCGCTGACGGGCGCGTTCCTGGGCGGGGACCTGCACCGCAACGGGGGCGGTTCGGCGCTCGGTATTCCGGAGCCACCGTCGGTGCTGCACCGCCCGGCCGTGCACCAGGCCACGGGCATGATCAGCGTCAGGCTCGGCGTGTCCATGCAGGAAGCGCTCCTGCGCCTGCGCGCCCACGCCTACGGCAGCGAACGCCCCCTCGGCGAAGTGGCCCAGGACGTGGTCAGCCGCAGGCTCCGCCTCAACGACGACTTCGACGGCGATTTCGACGACGATGGAAGCGGGCCCAGTTCGCCCGACGGAGGAAAGGGATGATCGGCATGGCCCGCGAACGACGTCTGGCCGAGATCTTCGTGGAGGTCGCGGACTCCCTGGTCGACGACTTCGACGTGATCGACCTGCTGCAACGGCTGTCCACGCGCTGCGTCGAGCTGCTCGCCGTGTCGGCGGCCGGCATCCTCCTCGCGGACGCGCACGGCGAACTGCAGATCATCGCCGCCTCGGACGAACACACCCGGCTGCTGGAGCTGTTCGCACTCCAGCAGGACCAGGGCCCGTGCGTGGAGTGCTACCGCACCGGCAACGCCCGCACCAACATCGACCTGACGCGCCCGGAGACGACCATGGCCTGGCCGCGCTTCGCCGCCCGCGCCCGCGAGACGGGGTACGTGGCCACCCATGCCATCCCCCTGCGCCTGCGCAACCGGGTCGTCGGCGCGCTCAACCTCTTCCAGACCACCCCGCAGCGCCTCGGCGACGACGACATCGCGCTCGCCCGCGCCCTCGCCGACGTGGCCACCATCGCGATCCTGCAGCAGCGCACCCTGGAACAGTCGCACGTCGAGAACAGCCAGCTGGAGACCGCGCTGACCAGCCGCATCCTGATCGAACAGGTCAAGGGTGTCCTGGCGGAGCGCTGGAACTCCTCCGTCGACGACGCCTTCGCCGCGTTCCGCTCGTACGCCCGCGCCCGCCACCTGCGCCTGTCGGAGCTGGCGACACAGATCATCTCGGGCGACTTCGACACCACGGACATCCCGCCGCCGGCGGCGGACCGGGCCGGGGACCAACGCGCCTGATCGCGCTCACATGACGGTGCCGGTGTCGATGCTCACATGACGGTGCCGGTGTCGATGAGGATCTGCGCGGCCTGTGCCAGGTTGTCGGCGCGTACCGCTTCGGCCATCGCGGCGCGTGCCGCCTCGAGCGTCGTGTCCGGTGGGACCACGAGAAGGGAGAAGTGGTCCGCCTCGCCCAGGGTGACCAGGACGGTGTCGTCGCCGACCGGGAAGGAGTCGAGGCGGACGACACGGCCGTCGACGACCAGCCGCGTCGGCAGCGCGTCCCAGGCGACGGCGTCCAGCCCGACCCGTGTGACCGGGCCCAGCAAGCCGGTCAGGGCGGTGAGCAGGGCGGGAAGCTCGGTGGCGATGTCACGGGAGCGCGGCCACCACGCCCCGTCGAGAACACCCTGCCGGTCAGCTGTCATCTCCAGCCGTACGACGGCCGTACCGGGCTTCACCACCCGGTGGACGGCGTCCGGGAGCGGGGTCACACCGGGGGAATCGGATCCGGCGCCCATGGCGAACCTCCCTCGACGTCGTGCGCCGCGGCCGCCATGAGCGGTTCCGCGGCCTCCTCGGTCGTGTCCGGGGGCACGACCAGCAGGTCCCAGCGCCCCCGGCCGGGAGCGAGCAGGACGACGGTGTGCGGGGCGGACGCGGCCAGGTTCCTGCGCAGCCGTACGACCTGGTTGGCTACGAGCATCCGGCCGGCCGTCATGGGCCAGGCCGCGCCGTTGACGGTGACGCTGGTGACATGACCCCACTCCCGCGGCAATCCGGCCAGCAGGCGTGGGAGTTCGACGATCAGGTCGTAGGAGCGCGGCCACCACGCCCCGTCGATGGAGCGGGGCATGCCGACGTGGGGTGCCAGGCGCAGGCGCAGGACGGGATGAGAGGGAAGCGGGGGTTGCAGTGCGGCGGTCATGAGGGGCTCCTGTCGACTGCCGTGCGTGAGTGGGCGGTTGACTTTCAAGCGCGGCGGGCCGCGACCCGGTCCGGCGTCGGCCAGCGGACGTCGTGCACCCAGCCGAGGCGTTCGAGGAGGCGGATGACTGCGGCCGACGGGTCGATCTGACCGCGGTCGACGCCGTGCCGGGCGCTGGTGGGGTCGGCGTGGTGGAGGTTGTGCCAGCTCTCGCCGAAGGAGAGCAGGGCCAGCGGCCACAGGTTGGTGGCCCGGTCGTGGCGCCGGGTGCGGAACGGGCGCTCGCCGATCATGTGGCACAGCGAGTTGACGCTCCAGGTGACGTGGTGGAGCAGGGCGATGCGGACAAGTCCCGCCCACAGCAGGGCTGTCACGCCGTACACCCAGCTGCCGCCGATCGCCCAGCCCGCCGCGAAGGGCAGGGCGAGGGTGAGGACGCACAGCAGAGGGAAGGCGCGGGACACGGCGCGGATGTCGCGGTCGGCGAGCAGGTCCGGGGCATAACGCTCGGCGGGCGTGTGGTCGTTGCGGAACAGCCAGCCGACATGGGCGTGCACCAGACCGCGCAACTGGCCGCGCAGGTGCGTGCCGTAGCGGTACGGGGAGTGCGGGTCACCGGGGCGGTCGGTGAAGGCGTGGTGGCGGCGGTGGGTGGCGACCCAGCCGATGACGTCGCCCTGGAAGCTCATCGAACCGGCCACGGCCAACGCGATCCGTACGGGGCGGACGGCCCGGTAGCCGCCATGCGTGAGTCCGCGGTGGAAGCCGACCGTGACACCGAGGCCCGTGATCGTGTAGAGGACAGCGGCGAGCACGATGTCGGTGGGGTGGATCAGACGGCCCCACAACAGCCAGCCGGCGAGGCCGAGGGCTACGAAGGGCAGGACGACGATCACCGCGGTCACGGCCACGTACAGTCGCTCCCCACCCTCGCGCGCGGGCACCGGAGCGTCCGGTGGGAAGGGGGAGGTGCCGTCGTAGGCCCGAAGCGGCGGGGTGTCCGGCGGAATTGCCGTGGCAGGCGTGACGGGACTGGCTGACATGGACGGGGCTCCTGCCCTCGATGAGGCCGCATTGACGGAGGTGCGGCCGGGGTCACGGGCTGCCCCTGGAAGGAGTGGTGTGCTGAAGACGACCTGTCGGGCTGGCACGACACACCCTCGTTGTCCTCACCCTACTCCTCGTGCGGGGGGACGCCCGGACACCGCTGGTCAGCGTCCTGCGGCAGGTGCGCCGGGGCCGGCGGCGCGTTGACACCCACCGTCGCCGGACGTTGACTGGCAGAACGGCGCAGGGCCGGAAAAGGGCAGGCCGGATCTCCGGAAGCCCACAGCAGACCGTCGAGAAGGCGAACGGCGTCTTCGGGCGGTACCCCCATCCCCAGGGAAGCGGTACACACGACGATGTACGACCAGACACGCGCCCAGCAGCCCGCGGACCGGCCCCCGGTCCCGGGCGAACGCCGTGCCACGGGTCCGGAGCCGCTGCTCCCCTCGGACGGCCGGGAGGAGATCGCGCGCCTCCTCGGACATGCCGTCAACACCTTCGCGGACAGTCCGCGCGAGGCGCTGGAGGAGGCCGAGGGCGCGTTCGACGCAGCCGCCGCCCAGTTGGTGAACGCCCTCGCGGAGCGGCGGCGGTCGCTGCGCGAGGGCTGGGCGGACCTCGACCCCGAGACGCAGTCCACCGAATTGAGGTTCGCGCTGCGGGAGTACCGGGAGCTCACCGGGCGGCTGCTGCGCGCATAGGCGGCCACGGGATGGGCGGCGGGCGCGGTACCGGAGCGTCTCCCGGCACCGCGGTGTCCGGCGGCCGCCGCCGGTCACCCGGACCAGGGCGGCGGCCGTCGGGGCTCCCCGCGCGGCCCCTCCCCCCTCCTGGGCGCGCGATTCGGGAGCCGGGTGCCCCGCGTCGGACCATGCGGCGGCACCGCGGGAGATGACCGCGCCGGTCTCGCGACGAAGGGAAGAGACGGGGTGCGCACAGGGACGGCCGGAACGGGCGGGGGCGCCGACTGCTCTGCGGAGGCCGGGAATCGGTCCTTGCCCGGGGCGTTCACGGGGCACGGGCAGCGTCGGGGCTGCCGAACTGTGTGCGTTCGCCGCGGGATCCCGCGGACGGCCGAACACCGTAACCCTACGTGCACCCGGCCCGGGAGAGAACCCTCCCGCGCGCCCCGCTCGCCTGGCCGTGGGGCGGAGTAGCGTGGACGCACCGGGAGTCGCCCATACGCCGGCCCTCCGCCGACGTCGTTCTCGGCGCACCATGACGCCGGTCCGCCGCGGACCGGGGACAGGGACCGCGACATGAACGCGTCCACCGGTCGACGCGCCCGGCACCACCGGGAGGATCTCTCTCCGCCGCTCCCGGCCCGGCTCACCCTGCGCCCACCCACCTTTCCGCCCGGCCCGGTGAACGGCGCCTGGTGGCCCCGCTCCGACGACCTGGCGGCCGAACTGCCCGCACTCGTCGACGCGTTCGACACATCCTGGGGCCGGGTGACGCGGATGGCCGCACACCGCGGCGTCTGGCGCGATGCGCCGTGCGATCTGCCCGTCGCAGGTCACACCGTGCGGGCCGCGTGGTACGCGTCCGGCTTCGACCCGCACGCCGTCCGGCTCTTCGCCCACGGCGTCGGGCGCCGTGACCTGCTGGTCGTCCCGCCCGGGACGGAGGAGGCCACGGCGGAGCGGCTGATGAGCGCCGCGGCCGACCCCGCGCACCACCTCACCGCGAGCGCTCTGCTGGCCCTGTGACGGCCGGCGTCGTCCACCGCCCTCAGACGAGCACCAGCAGGCAGCGGGAAGTGAAACGCGCCGGCCCGGCGGCAGCGGCCGGAAGGCTGCGCCAGCCCCAGGACAGCAGCGCCCGGTAGGTGTCCGCGTCGGCGCGGTCCACCAGGGTGAGTCCGAGGGCGCCCGTGTGGTCGCCGAGCAGCCGCTTCTGCAGACGCCGCGCGAGGTTCCACTCCCGGCTCTGGTCCTGGGTACGCACCCGGTGCTCGACGAGGATGTCGGCAATCGCGAAGAACCTCTCCGCCGCGGCGAGCCGGAACAGCCCCTCCGGAAGGTACGCGTCGCCCCGCCACCAGGGCCCGTCGGCGCGCAGCGGAAAGCCGTAGGCACATGCCGTGATCGCCGTCGCGCCCGACGGGCCGAGGGCCTCGGCCACGAGCAGTTCGAACCCCGGGCGCCGCACACAGCCCGCGAGCCGCTGCCGGAAGGCGAAGCGCCGGTCCTGGTCCGCCGGGTCGTACAGGACTCCCCGCTCGCACGACGAGGTGTGCGCGTACAACTCGCCGAGCTCCCCCATCCGGTCATCGACCTGCCGCCGCGTCAGCGGCCGGATGAGCTCACCCTCCTGAGGCGATGGTCCCGGCCGCCGCGGCCGTGACTCATCGGGAAGGGTTCGGTGGTGGCCGTGTGGCGCGGAACCGGTGATCGCCGGGTGGGCCTGGATGTGCACGGTCATGGGACGAACCTTGCTCCGGGCCGGACGGGGTCCGGTCCGGCGTCGTCGTTCGCCGAGAACGGCACAGGCTCCTGGGCCGGCACGCGGGGAACCCTCGGTGCCTTCGAGCCTACGCCCGCCGTGGCGGCTGACGGGGCGTTGGGCTGCTGGGCAGCTCAGGCGGTACGGATGAACACCCGCCGCCGTTCACGCGTACCTTTTGCCGACCGTCTGTCCGCCGCACGGGCAGCCCCCGCCCGGATACGGAGCCAGCGACGTGCCCCAGCCGCAGCAGCGTTCCCGCACCCTTCCCCCCGCCCGTCTGGTTCGTGGCGCTGCCGTCGCCGGAAGTCTTGCCCTGCTTCCCCTGACCGCGGCCTGCGGCGGCGGTCAGGACGAGGCGTCCGCCGAGCGCAAGTCGTCGCGGACGCGCGGCATTTCCGCCGTGCAGGCCGGAGTCGTGGCGCCCGCGAAGGTCGAGGTCATCGCCACGCTGACGGGCTGCAAGGCCAAGATCCGCATCGAGGCGGCGGAACTGCGCCAGGGCGTCTGCCACACCGAGAAGGCCGACTACCTCGTCACCACGTTCCCCGACGACGAGCTCAAGCAGACCTGGCTCGACTCCGCCGCCGCGTACCGGGCCGACTTCCTGGTGGGCCCCCGCTGGGTGATCAGCGCCCAGCGCGACCGGCTGGAACGGTTCCGTACCAAGACCGGCGGTGAGCTTGTCAGTATGTCGGGCATGGGGCCCCGGCCTGCCCCGAGTTCGTCCTGACGCCGACCCGGAAACGTCCTCCATGCGCAAAGGCTCACCCACCGTACGGAAGCCGCTGACCGCCCTGACGCTGGTCGCCGCCGTGATCGCCCTGCTGCTGGGCGGAGCGGGCGCCGCCTCCGCACACGCCAGCCTGACCGGCTCCGACCCCGCGGACGGCTCCGTCGTCAGGACGGCGCCGAAGCAGGTCACCCTGACCTTCAGCGAGTCCGTCACCTTCCCCGACGGCGCGCTGCGGGTGCTGTCACCGGACAACGAGCGCGTGAACCCGCGCGGGCCCGAGCACGCGGACGGCAAGGGCAACACCGCCCGGGTCGCGCTCCAGGGCAAGCTGGTCCAGGGCACGTACACGGTGGCCTGGCGCGCCATCTCCGCCGACAGCCACCCGATCTCGGGCGCCTTCACCTTCTCCGTCGGCAAGCCCTCCGAGACCACTGCCGTGGTGTCCACCGGCACACCGGACGACACGGCGGCCAGCCACCTCTACGACTTCTTCCGCTACGGCGCCTACAGCGGACTCGCGCTCCTCGTCGGCGTCACCGCGTTCGTCCTCCTGTGCTGGCCGGACGCGGGCGGCGGCCGGGCGGTGCGCAGGCTGCTGACGGCGGGCTGGGCGGCGTTGCTGGCGTCCACCGTGGCCCTGCTGCTGCTGCGCGGCCCGTACGAGTCGGGCGGCTCGCCGATGTCCGCGTTCGACCTGTCGCTGCTCGGCCGGACCGTCACGGGCAGGCCGTCGGTGGCGCTGCTCGCCCGGCTGGTGCTGCTGGCGGGCGCGGCCGTGCTGCTGAAGCGGCCGGGCGGCGGAGGCGGGCGGTCCTGGGCGGCCGGTGTCCGTGGCCGTGTCACCGGTGCGCTGTTCGCCGTCGGCCTGGCGGTGACCTGGGCCGTCGCCGAACACGCCTCCGCGGGCGCCCAGGTGGCGCTCGCCATTCCGGTCGCCGTGCTGCACCTGCTGGCCATGGCCGTGTGGATGGGTGGGCTGGTCACGCTGCTGGTCCTGCTGCGCGGGCGCGCGTCCGGCATCGAGAGCCACGGGTCCGGGAGCTCCCGGTCCGAGAGCGACGGGTCCGAGAGCGACGGGTCCGAGAACCCCGCATCCGAGACCCCCGCGTCCGCGCTCCCCGCCTCCGCGATCGCGCGGTTCTCGACCGTCGCGTTCCGTGCCGTGGTCGTGCTGGTCGGCACCGGCGTGTACCAGTCCTGGCGTCAGGTCGGCTCCTGGTCGGAGCTGTCGACGACGTCGTACGGCAGAACCCTCACCCTCAAGCTCGCCGCCGTGATCCTGGTGCTGACGGCGGCGGCCTTCTCCCGCCAGTGGACCGCGCGCCTGCTCGGCAGCGCATCGGCGACGACGACCCCGGAGGAGGAGCAGGGGCAGCACGAGCCGGAGCGCGTGCGGGTGAAGCAGACCGTCGGAGGGGCGGCCGTGTCGGACACGACCGTTTCGGGGACGGCCGGCGCCTCCGGGAAGGGGGGCGAGGGCGCTGCGGGTGCAGGGACCGTGGAAACCGGACCCGATTCCGAGGCCGGGCACCGTCGCAGCCTGCGTCGCACCGTCGCCGCCGAAGCCGTGCTCGGTGTCGTCGTCCTGGCCATCACCACCGTGCTCACCGGCACCCAGCCGAGCCGCGCCGAGGCCGCCGTGAGCGCGTCCGCAGCCGCGGCGCAGGCGCCCGAGGCGAAGGTCGTCATGGTCCCGTTCGACCTCGGCGGGACCAAGGGGCACGGCTCGGTGCAGATCACCCTGTCCCCGGGACGCGTCGGCGACAACACGGTCCAGGCCATCGTGTTCGCGGGCGACGGCGGCATCTCCACCGTCCCCGAACTCCGCCTCACCCTCACCCAGCGCGCCCAGGACATCGGCCCGCTGGACGCCAAGCTCAAGGACCAGAAGGGGTATTGGGCCTCGTACGACCTGCGTCTGCCGCTGCCCGGCGTGTGGACCATGAAGCTCACGGTGCGCACGACCGACATCGACCAGGTGACGGTGTCGAAGACCGTGACCGTGACGGACCTGCCGGGCCGGCCCGCCACCTCCTGACACGCTCGCGGTCGCACGCGATCCCGCGGCCGCACGCGATCCGGCAACGGGGGTGGTGTGCCGAGGGGCAGCCCCTCGGCACACCGGCGAGCGCTCAGTCCCGCGTCGAGGCGGCGCGGCGCCTGGTCAGCCACCACGCGCCGCCGCCGAGCACGAGCAGCGCCGCGAGGACACCGCCGGCGATCAGGCCGGCCGACGGACCCGGGTCCTCCTCGTCGGCGGCGTCCGCGGGCCGGGGCAGGGACGCCTCCGCGGTCGGCGGGGCGACGCTCGGGCTCGGGCTCGCGGCGGTCGGGCTCGGGGACAGGGACGCCGCACCGGCCGCCGCCGCCTTCAGCTTCAGCACCGGGGCCGGCTGCTCCGGCTCCGGACCGCCGTCGGGCAGCTCGATCCAGCGCGAGACCTTGCCGTCGCTGTAGGTCTCGACGGTCCTGAACGCCAGCTCCTTCGCGTTCGGGAGCTGCCTGACCTTGATCGAGTGCTCGGCGTCCACGCCGGGCTCGAGCGCGGGTCCGGCGACCGTGTAGCCGTCGCCCGCCGCGGTCAGCTTCCAGCCCTTGGGCGCGTGGTCGAGCGTCACGTCAGCGGGCGCGATGCCCTCGGGCAGGACGACCCGGAGCTTGGTGAAGCCCCCGGAGGAGGACTCCGCTTCCGACACGAAGGTGAGCGTCACGTCGGTCGCGAGAGCCCGCGGGGTGTCGGCCTCGACCTCCGCGTGCGCGAAGGCCGGTGGGACGAGGGCGAGGACGGCCGTCACGCAGAGGGCGCCGACGACGGCGATACGGCGGCCCGTTCGGGCCGGTCGACGGATGGGCACAGGGGGACTCCTTGCTGGAACGGGAAGGACCGGACCCGGGCATGCCGGGGCCGGCAGGGGGTCGGAGGTGCTTCCCGTTCGGTGGGCCTCTGCGCACCACCGTGTGCTCCAGTACGAGGTCCCGCAGCCGACCGGGCCCGTACTGCTGGGCGGTTGGGGAGCCGGGCCGGCGGGGTGTCGCGCGGGCCGGTGCGAGGACGGAGCGCGGCAGGACCACGGCCATGGCCGACGCGGTGGCCCGGGCCAGGGCGCGGAGGAGGCCGAGGGCGCCGGTCACGCACGTGTCGGCCCGGTGCAGGAGCCAGGCGACGAGCAGTGCGGTGAGGGTGTGCGTGATCGTCATGGCCGGGCCGGCGTGGTGCCAGGCGTGTCCGTCACCCGCCGTGGCGGCGGCCATGTGCCCGGCGTGCCGGGCGCCCTGCGGCATCCCTCCGGCCGGTTCGCCGCCGGCCGTTTCGCCGCCGGCCGTGGCGGACAGCGTGACGTGCAGGACGCCCTGGACCGCGAGCGTGCACACGACCGTCGCCACGAGGGGGTGGCGGCGCCGCGCCAGCGGCCACACGACCGCGAACTGCGACACCACCAGCAGTCCGACCAGACGCCACGGCACCCTGCCCTCGGCGATCGCGTGATGCCCGAACGTCGCGAGCAGCGTGCCGAGCACGGCGAAGAGACCGGCCCGCACGCACGCCCCCGCGTGGCCGGCCCGGCCCGCACCGGCACGGCTTCCGCGCCCGCGCTCCGTCATGTCCTCACCGTGGCATCGGGCGGGCGGCGGACGTGGGCGTTCACGCCGTCGTATACGTCGGGTGGGGAGAGGGTGTTCACGGTCGGCTGCGGATGTGGCATTTTTGCAGGTCAGAGGCGCGTTAACGGAGATGACAACGGTCACCGGTGCAGCCTTTGGCGATTGCCCTCCCGATGCGTTTCACTGCGCTCGGAGGATCCGTCGCGAGGGGGAGGACGTAGGGCATGAGCGATCACGACCACGGCCACGATTCCGGGCACGATCACGGCTCCGGCGGGCACGGGCACGGCGCCGGCGGGCACGCCGGGCATGCCCACGGGGTGGCGGCGGACGCCGACCGGCGCTGGCTCGGGATCGCGCTCACCCTCATCACCGTCTTCATGGCGGGCGAGGTCACCGTCGGCATCATCGCCAGCTCCCTGGCCCTGATCTCCGACGCGGCGCACATGCTGACCGACGCCGCGTCCATCGTGCTCGCGCTGATCGCGATGCGGCTCGCCGCGCGCCCGGCCCGCGGCGGCTTCACCTACGGCCTCAAGCGCGCGGAGATCCTCTCGGCGCAGGCCAACGGCCTGACCCTGCTGCTGCTCGGTGCGTGGCTGGCGTACGAGGCGGTGCGCCGGCTGATCTCGCCGCCGCAGGTGGAGGGCGGGCTGATGCTGGCCACCGCGCTCGCCGGCATCGCCGTGAACCTCGTCGCCACCTGGTGCCTGTCCAGGGCGAACCGCACCTCCCTCAACGTCGAGGGTGCCTACCAGCACATCCTCAACGACCTGTTCGCCTTCATCGGCACCGCGATCGCCGCCCTGGTCGTCGTGGTGACCGGCTTCGACCGCGCCGACCCCATCGCCACCCTCGTGGTCGTCGTCCTGATGGTGAAGGCCGGGTACGGGCTGCTGCGCGAGTCCGGCCGCATCTTCCTGGAGGCCGCACCCGCCGGCATGGACCCCGACCAGGTGGGCGACCTCCTGGTCGCGCAGCCGGCCGTGGTCGAGGTCCACGACCTGCACGTCTGGCAGATCACCTCCGGCCAGTCCGCCCTCTCCGCACACGTCCTGGTCGAGCCCGGCGGCGACTGCCACGCCGTCCGCCGCGACCTGGAGAAGCTCCTCGAGCACGAGTACGGCATCACCCACACCACCCTCCAGGTCGACCACCTCGGCGAGGAGGCCGGATCGGCACAGCTGCTGCAGATCGCCGCGCCGACCCCCGACACGGGCGACCACTGCGACGACGCCCACGGCCCCGTCCACCGCCCGGGCCCGCACGAGCACTGACCGCCGGCGCACGCACGCCCGCCGTTCGCCCCTCGTCTGCGTGCGCGGCGCCGGCTGCTTCAGCGGGTGCGTCCCGGCATGCTGGCCCGGCTCATGCCGAGGCGTTCCGCGGCCTGGACCACCGTGGTACCCGGTTCGGTGAGGCAACGGACGATCTCGTCGTCGACTTCGTCGGCGAGGGCGGCGCGACCCGGGACGGGGTGCGGATGCTGCGCCGGGCGGGCGACTACCAGGTGGTCGGCTACGGCGAGAACGTCGACGGACCGACCATCGACATCATCTCGCCAGGACGCGCTGGACGGCCTTGACGCCGGCCGGGTCCGCGGACGCGCGATCCTGGTGTCCTGACCCGACCGGACCCACCGAGGAGCCCACATGATCTTCATCACCGCGAAGTTCCGCGTCCGCCCCGAGCACGCGGACCAGTGGCCGCAGATCTCGGCCGCCTTCACCGAGGCGACCCGCGCCGAGCCCGGCTGCCTCTGGTTCGACTGGTCCCGCAGCCTCGACGACCCGGCCGAGTACGTCCTCGTGGAGGCCTTCCGCGACGACGAGGCGGGCGCGGCCCACGTCCGGTCCGACCACTTCCTGACCGCCCGCAAGACCCTGCCCCCCTACCTCGCTCAGACCCCGCGCATCGTCAACACGACCGTCGAGCAGGAGGGCTGGTCGGAGCTGGGGGAGATGGCCGTGCCGGATCAGGGCCAGGGCTGACCCGGCAGGCGCCGCTCAGGACTGCAGGAACGCCAGGATGTCCGGGTTGAGGACGTCCGGGTCGGTGGAGAGCATCCCGTGCGGGAGGCCTTCGTACGTCTTGAGGGTGGCGTTCTTGAGGAGTGCGGCCGACAGGGGTGCCGAGTCCTCGTACGGGACGACCTGGTCGTCGGTCCCGTGGCAGACGAGGACCGGCACGTCGATCTGCTTGAGGTCCTCGGTGAAGTCGGTCTCGGAGAACGCCTTGATGCACTCGTAGTGGGCGTTGGCCGCGCCCGTCATGCCCTGGCGCCACCAGTTGTCGATCAGGCCCTGCGAGACCTTCGCGCCGGGGCGGTTGAAGCCGTAGAACGGACCGGAGGGGACGTCGATGTAGAACTGGGCGCGGTTGGCGGCGAGGGCCTCGCGGAAGGCGTCGAAGGTCTCGATGGGCAGGCCGCCCGGGTTGGACTCCGACTTGACCATGACGGGCGGCACGGCGCCGACCAGCACCGCCTTCGCGACGCGGCCCGGCTTGGCGCGGGCGACGTAGCGGGCGACCTCGCCGCCGCCCGTGGAGTGGCCGATGTGGCAGGCGTCCTTGAGGTCGAGCGCGTCCGTGAGCGCGATGACGTCGGCGGCGTACGTGTCCATGTCGTGGCCGGTGGCCGGCTGGCTCGAGCGGCCGTGCCCACGGCGGTCGTGGGCGATGACGCGGTAGCCGTGCGCGAGGAAGAACAACATCTGGTTGTCCCAGTCGTCGGCGCTCAGTGGCCAGCCGTGGTGGAAGACGATCGGGCGGCCGTCGCGCGGCCCCCAGTCCTTGTAGAAGATGGTGGTGCCGTCGTCGGTGGTGACTGTACCCATCGCAGATCCTCCGCTTCGCCCGGACATGCCCCGGCGCCGGGAGTGCGGGGGCACACGGGAGTGACGAATTCACGCCCTGAGGCGCGGCCTGAAGTACCCGGCCCAGATTACGCGGGAGGCGTGCGGGTCACATCCGCAGACGGTAGGAGCCCCCGTCCGCGACCACGTGGCCGGCCGTGGGCGGCGGGAAGTGCGTGCCCAGGACCAGGGTGTCCGTGCCGGCCAGCGCGCCGAGCAGGGTGCGGCGGGACCGCTCGGACTGCTCCGGGTCGATGTCCACGCAGGAGCCGATGCCGGGGTGCGCGAACTGGACGGGGTGGTGGATGCAGTCGCCCGTGATCAGCGCCCGTCCGCCGTCGCCGCCGGTCAGTTCCACGGCGATGTGGCCCGGGGTGTGGCCGGGGGTCGGCAACAGGCGTACGCCGGGGGTCAGTTCGGTGCCGCCGGGGGCGACGTCCACGAGGTCCAGCAGCCCCGCCGCCTCGACCGGGACCACCGAGTCGTCGAACATCTGCCGCCGTGCCTCGTCCATGGCCCGGCCCGCCCAGAAGGCGCGCTCGGTACGGGAGGTGACGTAGCGGGCGTTGGGGAAGGTGGGGACCCACGCGCCGTCCACCTCGCGGGTGTTCCAGCCGACGTGGTCGGTGTGCAGATGGGTCAGGATCACCAGGTCCACGGCGTCCGGGGGGAACCCGGCGGCGGTGAGGTGGTCGAGGTAGCCGGTCCGCAGGTCGTGCCAGGCCGGGTTGGCCCGGGTCTTGCCGTTGCCGATGCCGGTGTCGACGAGGACGCGCAGACCGCCCGCCTCGAAGGCGAAGCTGTGGCTGTCGAGGAGCAGGGTGCCGGAGCCGTCGGCGAAGTGGGGGCGCAGCCAGTCCTGCCGGAGCACGACGTCGGCGGTGGCTGCGGGCAGTAGCCAGGGTCCGGTCTCGGGCGGCAGAGGCGTCTCGTCGACCCGACACACGACACTGCTGCCGACGGTCCAGGAGGGGGTGGGGGTGGGGGTGGGGGCGCTGGGCATGGAACCGATTCTCCCCAGGAACCCGCTCTCCACCGAACCGGCGGACGCTTCGGGCGAGTTGCAGGGGGGACGGCGCGAGCGGCGGACGGTGTCCTGGCGAGGGTGCGGGCGCGGGCAGGGTGCGGGTGCGGGTGCGGGCGCCGGCAGGGTGCCTATGCTCGCCGGGGTCCGGCTCCACCGCGAACCGACGGACGCTCCAGGCGAGTTGCGGGGCGTGCTGCGCCAGCGGCGGACGGTCTCCCGGCGAGGGTGGGGGCGCGGGGGCCGGCATGGGCCCGATGGTCGCGGGGCCGGCTCCACCCCGAACCGGCCGCCACCTCGGCGAGCTGCGCGGGCGTGCTGCGCCAGCGGCGTAGGGCCTGCCGGCCAGGGCGCGGGCGCCGGCAGGGGGCAGATGCTCGCCGGACTCCGGCTCCACGCGAACCGGCCGACCCCGCGGCGAGTTGTTGCCGCGTGCTGCGCCGGCGGCGTGCGGCCTCTCGGCGAGGGTGAGGGTGCCGGCATGGCGGCGATGCTCGCCGGACTCCGGCTCCACCGCGAACCGGCCGACCCCGCAGCGAGTTGTTGCCGCGTACTGCGCCGGCGGCGTGCGGCCTCTCGGCGAGGGTGAGGGTGCCGGCATGGCGGCGATGCTCGCCGGACTCTCGCGCCACAACGAACGGGCGGTGGACCGCCGAGTTGCACGGGCGTGCTGCGCCGGCGGTGTGCGGTCTCCCGGTGAGGGTGCGGGGCCGGCAGGGGCCGATGGTCGTCGGGGTTTCGCTCTACGTCGAACCGGGCGGTCGTTCCGGTGAGTTGCGGCGGCGGCGGATCAGGGACAGCAGTGGGCCCGCGGCGATGAGGGCGGCCAGGGTGGCGTAG
The DNA here is from genome assembly GCF_042800575.1 of Streptomyces sp. NPDC057616. Classification (NCBI taxonomy): domain Bacteria; kingdom Bacillati; phylum Actinomycetota; class Actinomycetes; order Kitasatosporales; family Streptomycetaceae; genus Streptomyces; species Streptomyces sp. NPDC057616. Next base: position 138,438 of record NZ_JBHVGU010000011.1, on the reverse strand, counting down.
CCGTGGGTGAGCGTCGTGGCCGTCGCCACGGCGGCGACGAGGAGCGGGCCGCCCGCGTCGCCGAGTTCGCGGCCCAGTTCGGCGGCGCCCATCGTCTGGCCGAGGCGTTCCTGCGGGGTGGCGGAGGCGAGCGCGGCGAAGCCGAGGGGGGTGATCAGGCCCGTGCCGGCGCCGATGAGGGCGGCGCCCACGAGGATGCCGGTCAGACCGGGCAGCATGGCGCAGGCCAGACCCGCCGCCGTGATCAGCAGCCCCGCGGTCAGTCCGGAACGGGTGGTGACGCGCCCGGCGTCCAGCGCCCGGCCCGCCCGCGGCTGGACCACGGCCGCGCAGGCCGCGAGCAGCGACACCGCCGCGCCGGTCGCGACCGTGCCGAGCCCGGCGGTGCGGCCGGAGACCGGCAGGAAGCCGACGCCGACCGACAGCGCGGCGGTCGCCGCCGCGAGCGCGGACGTCGGGACGAGGAAGACCGGGTCGGCGAGGCGCCGGGCGAGGTCGAGGACCGTCTGCCGCGCCTTGGGGAGCGGCGGTACGGCCGGCACGGCGAGCGCGGCCCAGACGGCGACGGCGGCGCCGAGCACCGCGAGGACGGCGAACAGCAGCCGCAGGCCGCCGGCCCACACCAGGACACCGCCGAGCAGGGGGCCCAGCGTGTATCCGATCGACTTGTAGAAGCCGTAACTGCCGAACGCCCGCCCGTGCTTGGCGGCCGGGTTGAGCCGGGCGACCAGCGCCGAGGCCGAGGGTGAGAACGCGGAGGCCGCGGCGCCCTGGCCGAGCCGGGCGGCCCACAGCCAGCCCGGGCTGTCGGCGACGGCGTACAGCGCGGACGCCACGGCGAACGCGACGAGCCCGCCGAGCAGGACGGGCCGGGCGCCGACGCGGTCGGCGAGGGTGCCGAAGACCGGCTTGAGGAGCACCTCGGCGCCGTCGTACAGGGCGAGCAGCCCACCGAGCACGAGCAGCGAGGTGACGGCGCCCTCGGCGTCGGAGCCGAGGCTCGCGGCGATGCCGTGCGCGCCGAAGGCGGTGGTGAACCCGGCGGCGTAGAGGGGCCACATCTGCCCAGGCGGGGCCGCCCCCTCGGCGGCCCCCCGGCCTTCCCGGCCCTCCCCGCTCATGCGTTGAGCGCCCCCGCCGCCAGCAGCCCCAGCAGCGCCACCCCTACGACGATCCGGTAGACCACGAAGGCGTTGAAGGAGTGCTTGGCGACGTACTTCAGCAGCCAGGCGATGGAGGCGTAAGCGACCACGAACGAGACCGCCGTGCCGACCGCGAGCGGCGCGGCACCGACGCCGGCGCCCACGGCGTCCTTGAGCTCGTACAGGCCGGCGCCGGTAAGCGCCGGGATGCCGAGGAAGAACGACAGCCGGGTGGCCGCCACCCGGTCCAGGTCCAGGATCAGCGCGGTCGACATCGTGGCGCCCGAGCGGGAGAAGCCCGGGAACAGCAGCGCCAGGATCTGCGAACTGCCCACCAGCATCGCGTCCTTGAAGGTGGTGTCGTCCTCACCGCGCTTGTGCCGGCCCATCTGGTCGGCCGCCCACATCACGCCCGACCCGACGATCAGCGAGGCCGCCACCACCCACAGCGAGGCCAGCGGCCCCTCGATCAGCGGCTTGGCGGCGAGGCCCACGAGCACGATCGGGATCGTGGCGTAGATGACCCACCAGGCGAACTTGTAGTCGTGGTGGTGGCGCTCCTCCTTGTTGGCGATGCCACGCCCCCAGGCGGAGACGATCCGCACGATGTCCTTGAAGAAGTACACGAGCACGGCGGCGATCGCGCCGACCTGGATGACGGCCGTGAAGCCGACCACCGAGGTGTCGTCCACGGGGATGCCCATCAGCCCCTCGGTGATCTTCAGATGCCCGGTCGAGGAGACGGGCAGGAACTCGGTCACCCCCTCGACGACGCCGAGGACGACGGCTTGACCGATGCTGATGGCACTCATGGGCGATCCAATGGCACACTCGGGGAGGCGGGAGCTTTTACACGACCGTAGAAGTTCCACACGACTGTAGAAGATGGACCGGAGAACCTCAAAATCCCATGTCGGCCGACACACACGGACGGGGCCCGAAACGGGCGAACGGCGTCCGCGAGACCCAGATCCTCGGCCTGCTGCAGCAGGCGGACGCCGCGCTGACCCCGGGCGAGGTGACCGAACTCCTCGGCGGCGAGCTGACGTACAGCAGCGTGGTGACGATCCTCACCCGTATGCACACCAAGGGCGTGCTCCGGCGCAGCGCGCGCGGGCGGGCGTTCGCCTACGCCCCCGTCACCGACGATGCCGGGTTCGCCGCCCGGCGTATGCGTACAGTTCTCGAGGAGCGGTCCGACCGGGAGGCCGTCCTCGCCCGTTTCGCGGACGAGCTGTCCGACCGCGACGCCGACCTGCTGCGCCAGCTGCTCGACCCCGGCCAGCACCCCGGACAGTAGGAGCGGTCCGGACGGGCGCGGTGGTCCGGACAGGAGAAACAGGAAGGCCCGCCGGATGCGTATCGCCGTCTACGTGCCGCTGCTGCTCTCGCTGCTCGCCCCGTTCGGCGCGCGGCCGCTGTCCGAGCGCTGCGAGCCCCGCCTGGCGACCTGGCTGCTCACCGTCTCGTCGCTGGTCCTGGGCGCGGCGAGCACGATCTCCCTGGGGCTGCTGGCCGTCACCGGCCTGATCCGCTTCCCGCTGCTGGCCGGGCTCGGCCACTGGTCCGCGCAGAGCGCCCAGCGCGACAGTCCGACCGAGCTGTCGATCGCCCTCGCGGCGGGGCTGCTGCTCGGCGGCGCGGTGCTCGCGGCCGCCCGTATGCTCTGGCGCCGCGCCCGCACACTGGCCGCCGCGGCGGTGGACGCCGCCTGCATGCCCGAGCGCGACGGCCTGGTCGTGGTGGAGGACGAGGCCCCGGACGCCTACGCGCTGCCCGGCCTGCCCGGCCGGATCGTGGTCTCCACCGGCATGCTGCACACCCTGGACGAGGCCGAGCACGGCATCCTGCTCGCGCACGAGCGGGCCCATCTGGCCTGTCACCACTACGTCTTCGTCGCCCTGGCGCAGCTCGGCGCCGCCGCGAACCCGCTGATGCGGCCGCTGGCCACCGCCGTGACGTACACGATCGAGCGCTGGGCCGACGAGCGGGCGGCGGCCGGCTCCGGCGACCGCAAGCAGGTCGCCCGCACCGTCGGCAAGGCCGCCCTGGCGGCCGGGCGCACCCCGGTCCGCGCGCGGGCCACGGGCGCCGCCCTGGGCATCCTCGGCCGCCGCAACCCGCTGGCGACGGCGGGCCCCGTACCGCGCCGCGTCGCCGCCCTCCTCGCGCCTCCGCTGCGGCACCACCCCGTCCTCGCCGCCGCCACCGCCGCCGTCCTGGCGGCGGCGACCCTGGCCACCGCCGAGGCGGCGCACGACCTGCACGCGCTGCTGGAGGGTGTCGGGGCCGGCTGACGCGGCCGCCCGCCGCCGCACGGCGACGCGGTCCGGCGGACGAGCCGGGGGCACGGGCGGCGGCACGCGCTACGCGGCGATGACGGCGACACCCGTCCTGCCTCCGTCGACGTCCACCACGGTGCCGTGCACGAAGGCGGCCTCGTCACTGGCCAGCCAGAGCACGGCGTGGGCGATGGCGTCCGGGGTGCCGACCTCGCCGGCCGGGGTGCCCTTCATCATGACCTCGCCGGGGTGGGGCTCGGTGCCCTCCGGGGACGGGGGCAGGATCACGCCCGGCGAGACGGCGTTCACGCGCACGCCCAGCGGGCCGAACTCCGCGGCCCAGGCGCGGGTGAGCGTCTCCATGGCGCCCTTGGTGGAGCTGTAGAGCGCGCCGAGCGGTACGCCGAGACGCGCGATCCAGGAGCCGAGGTTGACGACCACGCCGCCGCCGGCCTCCGCCATGGCCGGGACGACGGCCGCGGTGAGGAAGAAGGGCGCCTTGACGTTGACGCCGTAGACCTGGTCGAAGGTCTTCTCGTCGGTGCCGGCGGTGCCGGGGGCCGGGTAGATGCCGGCGTTGTTCACCAGGATGTCGATCCGGCCGCCCAGCGTCGCGCGGGCCCGCTCGGCGAGGTCGCGGGACGCCTCCTCGCTGCCGTCGAGGTCGGCGACGAGGAAGTCGGCGCGACCGCCGGCCGACCGGATTCCCTCGACGACCCGGGTGCCGCGTTCGCGGTTGCGCCCGGACACCACGACGTGGGCCCCCTCGGCCGCGAACGCCTCGGCGATCGCCTGGCCGATGTTGCTGGTCGAGCCTGTGACCAGCGCCGTCTTGTTCCGCAGTCGTTCACTCATGGCGTGCTCTCCCTTATCCGCTGTGCCGTCCGTTACGCCGTCCGCTCCGCCGTGCCGGGGAGGATGCGGCCCACTGTGCGCCGCGAAAAATGGACCGGCAAGTCCAGAATGGGCGGCGGGGCGGCTAGGCTGGACCCGCCGGTCCATTCACGTCCATTCACCTGCTGGGAGGCGCCATGGCGGAGGCACTGACCGCGAAGGGGCGGGCCACGCGGGCCCGTATCGTCGCCGGGGCGGCCGAGGTGCTGCGCGAGCAGGGGGTCGCCTTCGCGACGCTCGACGACATCCGCGACCGGACCGGCACGAGCAAGAGCCAGCTCTTCCACTACTTCCCCGAGGGCAAGGACGAACTGCTGCTGGCGGTGGCGCGGTTCGAGGCGGACCGCGTCCTGGAGGACCAGCAGCCGCATCTGGGGCGGCTGGACTCGTGGGAGTCCTGGCAGCGGTGGCGGGACGTGGTCGTCGAGCGCTACGAACGCCACGGCGACCACTGCCCGTTGGGCTCCCTGTTCCTCCAGGTCGGACGCTCCCGCCCCGGCGCGCGGGCGATCGTGACGGAGCTGATGCGGCAGTGGCAGCGGCAGCTCGCCGACGGCATCCGCGCCCTGGCCGCGAACGGCCTGGTGCCCGCCACCCTCGACGCGGACCGCACGGCCGCGGCCCTGCTGGCCGGCATCCAGGGCGGCGTCACCATCATGATGTCGACCGGCGACTCGACCCATCTGAAGGCCGCACTCGACACGGGGATCGAGCATCTTCGGGTGATGGGGGCCGGGGTGGGGGCGCGGGCGTCGGGGGTTCGGGCCTGACGCGAGGGCACGCTCCGGCCGGTCACCGGTCACCCGTCACCGTCATCGGTCACTAGTCACCAGTCACCAGTCACCAGTCACCAGTCACCAGTCACCGAGCCCGGTGCGACCTCCCCCGCGAGCGGTTCCACAGGGCCGCCGCCTCCTCCGCCGCGCCCGGAGCCGCCAGGAGCAACGGGTCGTTGTAGGCGGGGAGTTCGGGGAAAGCGACGGCTCCTGCCTCCTGGGCGATGAGCAGGGCCGGGAGGCCGTCGACGTGGTGGAAGCCGCCGATCGCCGCGGCGGTGGCGCGGCCCGCCGCGACCTGGACCAGGGACAGGGCCGTGGAGCCCATCACGCGGACCGTGCAGTGGCGGTCCGCGAGCTCGGCCAGGAGCGTGTCCATCCCCGTCCAGTGGGCGTGGGCCGCCCACTCGGTCATGAATACGTGGCCCGTGAGGGTGGTGTGGTCCGCCGCGCGGACGGGGGCGCCGTCGAGGAACGCTCCCCCGCCGCGGACGGCCGTGAACGTCTCGCCCCGCCACGGGTCGGCGACCAGGCCGAGCAGCGGGGTGCCGTCGGCCGCCGCGAGACCCAGGGAGAAGGAGCACCAGCCGATGCCGTGGGCGTAGTTGGTCGTGCCGTCGACCGGGTCGATCACCCAGTGCGGGGCGCCCGGGGCGCCCTCCGTCCCGCCGTACTCCTCGCCCACGATCCCGTGCCCGGGAAAGGCGCGGCCGAGCGTCTCGCGGACGTGCGCCTCCACGGCCTCGTCCGTGTCGGTCACGATGTCCGCGGGGCCGTCCTTCTCCCGCACGTCGGTCGCGGTGGCGGGGGAGCGCGGACGCCGGATCGCCTCCGCCGCCCAGGCCGCGAGCCCGGTGGCGACCTCCAGCGCCCGTTCCAGGTCCACGTCCAGGTTCGGGTTCGCGTCATGCTCCGGCACTGCGTCTCACCGCACCCTTCCGCGTCGTGGCCGTACGCCGTGATCGTGTCAGGCCCAGGTGAACAGTCGCCGCCGAACGCGCGGGCTACGGCGCCGGGTCGAGCGGATCGTCGACCACACCGGCCTGCCGTTGCCCTGCTGCGTCATGACAAAGGCCAAGAAAATCTCCGTATAGAGATGATCAACCACGCGTAGTCATGCGGCTCCCCTGTGTCACCCACGCCCGAGGCTGGCAGCACCGGAATCGGCAGGCGTAGGGAGTGGATGCGGTGGGACGGCGCGGAGCCCTGGGGCCGGTGGATCAGCACCGGGCCGTTCATCAGGCGGCGTCCCTGCTGCTGAGCTATCCCGATCAGCGCTGGCCCGCCCACCGTGCCCTGGTGCTGGAGTCGATCGGCGGGCTGTCCGGCACGGCGACCGAGTCGCTGCGGCGGTTCTGCCGCCGTACCGCCGACGTCCCGCTGCTCGACCTCGCGGCGCAGTACGTCACCACCTTCGACCGCAGCCGCCGGCGCACCCTGCACCTGACCCGCTACACCGCCGCCGACCCCGCCGCGCTCAAGGCCCGCTACCGGCAGTACGGCTGGGAGCCGGCCGGCGGTGAACCGCCCGACCACCTCCCGGCCGTCCTGGAGTTCGCGGCACGCTGCCCGGCCGCGGGCCGCGCCGTGCTGCACGAGCACCGCGGTGCCCTCGCCCTGCTCGCCGCGGACCTCGCCGCCGAGGGCAGCCCCTATCTCGACGTGATCCGCGCGGTGCGGGCCACCCTCGACGAAGGAGCCCTCCGCTGACGCCGCACCGGCGGTGGAGTCAGCCGCCGTCCCGCTCGTCCTCGCCGAGCCCCGTCGCCACGCCCTCCGCGTCCCAGTCGACCACCAGTACGCGCTCCACGGCCGCGCGGTCGAGCGGGCCGAACACGTGCGGGAACAGGGTGCCTTCGGGCACTCCCGGCGGGGGTGCGGGGGCCGCCGCCTCCCAGACGCAGGGCGCGGTGAGCCGGGCCTCGTCGATCAGCAGGGCGAGCAGCGGCCGGGGCGCGTCGCGGTAGAAGGCGTTGACGACGGCGAGGGTGGTCGCCTCGTCGGGGGAGCAGTGGACGAACCCCTCCTCGGCGAGGGACGCGGGGGCGTACGGCTGCCCGGCGGCCGCGGACCACTCGGCGGCCGGCACGACGTGATAGATCATGCCCCGGAAAATAGCCGAGGCGCGGCGGACGGGCCGGACCGGCCGCCCGCCGTGGCCCTAGTCGAGACCGATCGCCGCGCAGTCGGCGGCGTACTTCGCGGTGCAGATGTCCTTCACGGTGTAGACGCCGTCCTTGATCACCGTGGCCTTGATGTTGTCCTTGGTGAGCGCCACCACGGGGACCAGTTGCGCGGGGATCGACTTCTCGGTGGGGCTGTCGACCGAGTCCTGGGCCAGCGCGTCGAACTCGATCGACTTGCCCTGCACCTTGGCCACCGCCATGTCCGCGGCGCCGGTCGCCTCCAGCAGGAACGACTTGTACACGGTCATCCGCTGCTCGCCCGCGACGATCCGCTGCACCGCCGCGAGATCCGCGTCCTGCCCGGTCACGGGCGGCATCTTGTGCACGCCCGCCTCCTTCATCGCGTCGATGACGGCGCCCGCCATGCCGTCGTTGGCGGAGTAGACGGCGGCGATGTTGTCCAGCCCGACGGACCGGATCGCCTTCTGCATGTTCGCCTTGGCGACCTGGGGCAGCCACTCCTTGGTGTAGTACGACTTGGCGACGATCACGCGGCCCTTCAGCTCGCTGATCGCGCCCTCGTGGAAGCGGGCCGTGTTGGGGTCGGCGAGCGAGCCGTTGACCATCACGATCTTGCTGGTGCCGGCCTTGTCGCCGAGCGCGTCGACGATCGCGCGTCCCTGCACCTCACCGACGAGCTCGTTGTCGTGCGAGACGTAGCCGTCGATGGGGCCCTCGGCGAGCCGGTCGTAGGCGATGACCGGGATGCCGGCGTCCTTGGCCTTCTGCACCTGGGGCGCGATGGCCTTGGAGTCCACCGCGTCCACCAGGATCACGTCCGCCCCGGCGGAGATCATCTGCCCGAACTGCCGGCTCTGCGTGGCCGCGCTGGACCCGGCGTTGGCGTAGCGGACCTTGCCCTTGCCGTGGGTCAGGGAGGCGACCCGCTTCGTGATGAGGGGACGGTCGAACTTCTCGAAACGTGCCGTGTCCGTGTCCGGCAGCAGGAGCCCCACCGTGATGTCGTCGCCCTTCTCGGGGCTCGCGGAGCTCCCGCTCCCACCGACGCTGTCGATGGCGCCGCAGCCGGCGAGCAGCAGCGCCGACGCGGAGGCGATCAGGGGTATGGCGCGACGTCGCACGCCGGTTCTGCGGGGGGTGTGAATCTTCACGTGCTGGTGCCTTCCGGGCATGGGGGGAGCGGGCCACGGGTGAAACGAAGAGCCAACGGGCCCGTGGAGAGCACGTCAAGACATCCGGTTGTCCTCCCCCGAACCCCCTACGGAATCTCCCCATCCGGCGGGTGCGGCTCGCCCCGCGACGACCTTATGTCCCCTTTCCCGCTCCTGATGCACGGTCAGGGAACTGTAAAGAACCTTGACAGTGAATTGGTCTAGGCCAAAGATGGGCGGCGCTCGTCCCACCCCCCTTCCTCCGGCCTCTGTGGGAGCGTCAATGAGACGACCTCGTACGGCACTTCGCGCGTTGCTCTCCTGTGTCACCGTCACCGGCCTGTCCGCCGCGCTGGTCGCCCTCGGCGGAGGTGGGGCGCTCGCCGCGGACGCGGCCCCGGCCTCCCACCGGGCGCACCCCATGCCCGACCACGTGGCGGCGCCCTACTTCGAGGCCTGGACGGGCGAGAGCCCGGCCGCCCTCGCCGCCGCCTCCGGCAACAAGTACCTGACCATGGCGTTCCTGCAGACCGACGCACCCGGGTCGTGCACCGCCTACTGGAACGGCGACAAGACCCTGCCGATCGCCGAGTCGGCCTTCGGCAAGGACATCGCGAAGATCCAGGCCCGCGGCGGCAACGTCATCCCGTCCTTCGGCGGTTACTCCGCGGACACCACCAGCACCGAGCTCGCCGACAGCTGTACCAGCGTCGACGCCATCGCCAAGGTCTACGAGAGCCTGGTGACGACGTACGGGATCTCGCGGATCGACCTGGACATCGAGGCCGACTCCATCAACAACGCCGCCGGGATCGACCGGCGCAACAAGGCCATCGTCAAGGTGCAGCGCTGGGCCCAGCGCACCGGCCGGCACGTGCAGTTCTCGTACACCCTGCCCACCACGACCACCGGGCTCGCCCCGAACGGCGTGGCGCTGCTGCAGAACGCCGTCGACAACGGCGCGCGCGTGGACGTCGTGAACATCATGACCTTCGACTACTGGGACGGCGCCACACACGACATGGCCGCCGACACACAGACGGCGGCCGCCGGGCTCGAGGCACAGCTCGCCGCGCTGTACCCGAAGCAGCGGCCGGAGAGGCTCTGGCGCATGATCGGCGTCACCGAGATGCCCGGCATCGACGACTTCGGCCCCCAGGAGACCTTCACCACCCAGGACGCCGTGAAGGTCCAGAAGTGGGCCCGGGAGCGGGGCATCGACACCCTGTCGTTCTGGGCGCTCCAGCGCGACAACGGCGGCTGCGTCGGGACCGCCGGGGCCAACTCCTGCTCCGGGATCGCCCAGGACACCTGGTACTTCAGCCACACCTTCGCGCCGTTCACCCGCCGCTGACCCGCCGATGACCGTGAGCAACGCCACGGTCCCGTTCGTCACCCGGCAGCCCGGCCCTGACCAGGAGGTTCGTGGGCCGGGCACGCCGTGTGCAGAGAACCCGCGCAGGAGCACCACACAGGGCTCACACAGTCTTTCGAAACCGCCGTTACCGTTCTGGCCGTTCGACCTTGCCCGTGCGACCGTCAGGAAAACAGCGGAATGGACTACTGCTCCTCGTGCCGCCGGCACCTCAACGGCGCCCTGGTGTGCCCCGGTTGCGGTGCCTACGCCCCGGACATCGCACCGGTGCCCCACCACCGCGACGGCTTCGACGGCTTCGACGCCTTCGCCGCGAAGCGGCCGTCCCGGCCGGAGCCGCAGCCGTTCGAGCCCTTCGAGGAGACCCCGGCCGCCGAGGCCGTCCTCCCCTCGGGCGACGGCCGGGCGGCACGGCGCCGGCAGCGGGCGCGCTGGAAGAAGAGCCGGCGCAAGGCCGTGCTCGCGACCACCGTCGCGCTCGTCGGCGGCGGGCTGGCCCTGTCCACGATGGAGCAGGGCTCCGGCCACAAGGCCGAGGCCGCCACGGTCCCGGACCTCACCAGCACGGGCAACCAGGACCTGCCGGCGCAGCAGTACGCCGAGCCGACCGTCACCCGGCCGGGCACCGGCAAGCACCGCAAGCCGTCGGCCACGGACGGCGGGTCCGCCGCGGGCGCGCAGCAGCAGCGGTCCACCGCCACGCCGGACGCGCCCCACACCGCGTCGGAGCGCACGCAGCCCTACTCGGCGCCGCACACGACGACACAGCAGCGGACCACGGCCCCCACGACGACCGGCTCGGCGTCCGGCACCTCGGGCTCGTCGGCCGGCTCGGACAGCACGACGCCGGCGCCGTCCGCCACCACGGGCAGCGGCTCGTCCACGTCCGGCTCGTCCACGTCCGGCTCGTCCTCGGCGGGCTCGTCGTCGTCCGGCTCGTCCTCGACGGGCACGTCCGGCTCGAACTCCTCCGGCTCGAACGCGTCGCAGCCGAGCACCCCACCCGCGGCGACGTCGCCGTCCTCGGTGTGCGTGCTCGGGCTGCTCTGCCTGAGCTGACCGGGCGGGGCCGACCGGCCCCGCACCGCGGTCAGTTCGAGAAGTACAGGTACTTCCAGGACCCGTACGTCGTCGTGTTGACGTTGTCGCCCGACGAGTTGTTGATGTACGACACGCGCACCCGGGCCTTGAGGCCGGACTGGCCGGGTGCGCCCAGGTTCACCGCGCACTTGCCGTTCGAGGCGAGCTTGAAGTACTGCGGGCTGCCGTCGGTGGTGTACCACTTGCCCTGGTAGTAGACCTGCATGTCGACGCGCTCCTTGCGGCCCGGGTAGTACGACATGGTCGTGGTGATCACCGGGGCGCTGTTCTTGTGGAACCAGTAGTACGTCGTCGAGCCGATCTTGGCCTTCTTGTAGTACTTCGACACCACGGTGGAGTTCTTCACCTTGGCGTAGCCCGTGGACTTCACCGTCCGCGGCTTGTAGCGGGCGTCGCCCTTGAAGACCGCGGTGACGTCGGTGTCGCGGGTCATGTCGACGGTCGCGGAGATGTTGCCGCTGGAGTTGACCGTGCCCGACTTGATCAGCTTGTTGGGCTTGTCGCTGCCGTAGGGGTTGGCCCAGATCTCGACCGTGCGGTTCTTGTACGTCGTGCCCAGGTGCGCGGTGAACTTCACGTCGGTGCCGTACGCGTACACCTTGCCGTTGTTGTTCAGGCTCAGCGAGGTCGAGGCGCGGGAGACGTCGACCTTGTCGGCGGCGGTGACCGCCGAGTGCTGGGCGTCGCCCGCGTAGGCCACCTTGTAGGTGACCGTGCCGCCGGCGGGCGGGGTGTCGGAGAAGGAGTACGCGCCGTCCACCCCGACGGTCACGGCGGGCAGCGCCTTGCCGCCCGGGGACTCCAGGTCGGTGCGGGTGACCTGGAGCTTCACGCCGGCCGGCAGCGCGACCGACGCGGTCAGCTTGCCGCTGACGGTGAGCTTCTTGGCGCGGGTCGCGGTCGAGGGGGCGTTGACCGTGAGGACCGGGTTGTTGAGCTCGCCGCCGGTGAGGGCCCTGAGGCTGTAGCCGCCGCTCTCGACGTCCGTGCCGACCAGCGCGAAGATCCGCGAGTCGTCCGGCGCCCAGGCGAGGTCGGCCGTGCGGCCGGTGCCCTGGTCGTAGGTGTGCTGCGGCAGGGTGGCGTTGGGCCGGTACGTGAGGATCTTGGTGCCGTTGACCTGGGCGACCAGGCCGTTGGACGCGACGTCCGCGAGCTGGCCGTTCGGGTACGAGCCCGCCGCCTTGAACGAGCCGCCCGCATAGGCGTCCCGGTCCTTGCCGTTGACGAGCACCTGCGTGCCGCCGGGCACCAGGTCGATGTCGCCGATGCCGTCGTTCAGCGAGTAGTCGCCGTTGTGCCAGGCGACCTGCACGGGCTTGTCGCCGGAGACGTCGAGCACGGCCATCGAGTCCGTGGACAGGCCGGTCTCGCCGACGGCGAGGATGCCCGGCTGCGAGGGGTCGGTGTCCAGCAGGGCCTGACCCCAGACCCGGGAGGGGAACTGCCCCAGCGCCACCGGGTCGGTGCCGCTCGCCGGGTCCACCGCCGGGTCGACCGAGCCGATGTCGCCGTCCCACTGGTCGCCGTAGGAGAACCACACCTTGCCGCCGGTGAAGGCGACATGGCGCGGGCCGTAGTTGGTGGAGACGGTGTAGCGGGCCTTGACGTCGAGCGTGCTCGCGTCGATCGCCCAGATCTCGTGGATCTCCGGCGCGGCCGCGTACACCGTGGCCCCGTCGTCCGACACCGCGAGGTCGCTGACGCCGGTGACGCCCCCCAGCGAACCGAGGACGGCGCCCGAGTAGTCGGTGACCGCGACGGTGCCGGCGGAGCTGTCGCCGACGAAGACCCGCTGCAGGGCGCCGTCCACCACGAGGCCGCCGGGCGAGGTGACATGGGCCGTGGCCGCCGAGGCGGTGCCGGCCGCGCCGAGGCTCAGAGCGGCCGAGCCGAGAAGGACCGCGAGCGCCGTCGCGGTCGAGATGCTGCGCCTACGCACAGTGCTGTAACCCCCACAAGGAAACCCGGCGTCGGCCGGGTAGACGAGTGCGCCGCGCGGCACCCGGACGCGACCGCCGACGGCGGTGGCGCGCGGGGCGCGGCTGCTGGGAGCAGCGTATGACATGCCTGTGACAGTTGAGGAGAGGATTTCGGGTGTGGGGAGATGCTGAGCAGGCGCCTGCCCGGCGTCAGCTCCCGTGGCCCCCGTGGTCCTCGCCGCGTTCGAGCACCGTCACCCGGTGGAAGTTGCAGACGGCCGCGGCCGGTCCGGCGGGCAGCGGGCCGCTCTGATGCGCCTTGAGGGCGACGCTGACCAGGCTGAGCAGCAGGTCGACGTCGGCCTCGCAGTCGAGGTGGACGGTGACCCAACGCGAGCCCGGCACCAGGCGGATGGCGGTCGACTCCGCGAAGTCGTAGTGCAGGCGCTGGATCGCGTGCGCGGTCAGATGCAGGTCCACGTCCCGGTCGGAGTGGAAGTGCACGATCTCGTCCCGCGCGGAGCGCAGCGCCGGACCCGTGCCGCAGCCGGCCTCGCACGGGCTGAGGTCGGGCCACTCCGCCAGCTGGTTCATGGCTCTCTGGGCCGGTGTCATGGCCCCATGGTGCGGCGCTCACCGAGCGGACACCAGGGATTGCGGCATCCGTAACCCGTAGGAGACGTTGCCCTTCCCGGCCTCTCGACACAGACCGGACCAGAATGTTCCGTACCCGACGATATACCCCTCACCGGCCTGACGCACCCGGTCTGACCTGCGACAACCCCCAGGACTCCCCAAACGGGCCCGTTGCGCGATAATTGGGACATGAGTACCGCGACGTTTGTTGTGGCGGCCACGTCGAGCGACGTACTCAACGTGGTTGCCGCCTTTGTGGGTGGCCTGATCATCGTCGGCGCGCTCGTGTGGGCCGTGCGGATGGGTATGGGTCAGATGGATCGCGAGTCCCCGCGGCCCAAGGCGGAGGAGCAGCCCCACCTTCCCGACGGCGGAGCCGTCAGGGAGTCGCGCGAGATGCGGGAACCGGACGAGGTACCGGTCACGCACGACGGGGAGCGGCTGACGCCCTACGAAATCCACTCCACCCGTACGAAGACGGGAAAGGATCAGCACCGCAAGCGCTGGGTGCCCGGCTCCAGCGGCTCCTTCGGCAGCGGCGGCGCGGGGCGCATCTGACCCCTCGGCGTCTCACGCCATCCAGAAGAAGACCGCCGTCATGCGCTTGTCCTCCAGCGTGCTGCCGGAGTAACCCGTCGCGCTGTGCACGATGTTGGCGTTGTACAGGAGCAGCCGGTTGTACCGGTGCGGGACGCGCACGTCCTCCTCGAAGGCGTCCGGCGCGACGAAGCGCGTGCCGAGCGCCTCGACGAGGTTGGTGTGCGGCGCCTGGACGACGTTGCCGCCGAGCCGGCCGCCGGGCAGCGACTGGCGGTAGAAGGCGGTCCCGCAGTCCTTGGGGACCCCGGGGTTGAGGTACAGCACCGCCGCGTACCGGCACAGTGCGCGCGAGTCGGTGTGCGGGCGCGGCTCGCTCTCACCCTCGCCGACCACCTGCACGCAGTTGTGGTTGAGCGTGCCGCCGCCGGGGGCCTGCTGCACCCACAGGTCCTTCGCGCCGGTCGCCTTCTTCACCACCCGTTCCACGCGGGCGAGTTCGCCGGGCTCCAGACCCGGCATGGTGCGCAGTCCCGGCCAGGTCTCCGAGGTGTACGGGTAGCCCTTGACCCAGTCGTCCTTGGCCAGACAGCGCTCCCGTACGGCGTCCACGTCCGGCAGGACGTCGTCGACGACCCAGTAGTCGCGGCCCTTGGTGGGCTTGCGGTAGGGCAGGACGGGAAGCGCGGCGGGAGCGGCCCGCCCCCGGCCGGGCCGGGGGGAGTGGGGGAGCTGTGGGGGCATGGGCCGAATCTAGGTCCGGGCCACGTTTTGACTCTCCCTCGTCCCTGTCTCGTCTCTCCCGGGAAACGGTCAACATTTCGTCAACCGCCGCGAGGGAAGGAGCGGTTGCGGGCGCGGGCGCGGGGACGCGGCGGGAGACCTGCCTCACACCCCGGGGTTTTTACCAAATCAAAAGGTTCCGCGCGGCCACCGATCCGTACTCCTCTCCGTCCGAGCCCGCCCCATCCCGGCGGGTCCCCGACCGGGCAGGAGGCACGGTGCGCTTTTCGCGGAATGCGATGGGAACTCTCTTCGTGGGCGGTGCCCTCAGCGTGACACTGGCCGCGCTCGCGTATCCCGCGATGCTCGGAGTCAACACCACGTCGAGCTCGGGTTCGCGGGTCATCGCGCAGACCCAGTGGGGACCGCTGACGGAGCAGGACCGGGACTTCGTGGTCAAGGTGCGCGCGGCCGGCCTGTGGGAGTACCCGGTCGGCCAGATGGGCCTGAAGAAGGGGCAGAGCAAGGCGGTCCTCATCGCGAGCAAGCACCTGATCGACGGACACGCGGCGCTGGACGCCAGCTGCCGCAAGATCAGCACGATGCTCAACATCACGATCCCGAACCTGGCGAGCCCGCAGCAGCAGGGCTTCGTGAACACGCTCGCCGCGGACCAGGGCAAGCAGTTCGACACGGACTTCGCCAACATCCTCCGGGTGACGCACGGTTCGATCTTCAACGCGATCGCCAAGATCCGCTCGCAGACCAAGAACACCGTGGTGCGGGCGCTCGCCGACCAGGCCAACGCGACCGTGCTGGACCACATCACGGTCATGGAGCAGACCGGGCTGGTCAACTTCGACCAGGTGCTTTTCCAGGAGACGACGCCGCCGAAGCTGCCCGCCAAGGACCTGACCCCGCCGCCGCCGGCCGGCGGTCAGCCGCAGGTCGTGCTCACCCCGCCGGTCGACAGCACCACCCGGCCGCCGGTGCTGCCGGGCGAGCCGTCCGGCCAGGCGGCCAGCCCGACCCCGACGGTGGGCTGAGACCGGAGCGCAGGACGAGGGCGGCCCGCGCGAGCGGAGCCGCCCTTTCCGTATGTCGCGAAATTGTGATGCATCATTGAACTACCCACGCGTCACCGCAGGTTGACAGCGTTCGGCCGCGAGATCCACGATGTGATCGCACTGGGGCTCATGTGACCAATGAGCCCGGTGTTTCTCAGACCATTCACCCCGGTACGGCCGGCTGCCGCATGCTGCCCTGCGCCGCCGTCCGGGTCAGCACATGCCGAAGTGGGGATCACGCATGTCCATAGCGAGACGTGTCACCGTGCGCCGCGTCCTCGGGACGGGCGCCGCGTCGCTCGCCCTGTGCGCCGCCACCGTCGCCGCCGCCTCCGGCGCCTGGGCCCACGACGGCCACGGCGGTGACGGCTGGAAGCACGGCGGCCACTACGCGCCCGGCACCGGCGCGGGCACCAAGACGGAGTCGGACCGCTGCGAGTTCTCGCTGGACGGCACCGCCTTCTACGACTCGGTCAAGGTCGACGACCAGAACCTGAAGCCGACCGACGACGGCAAGATCCACATCAAGGTCCGTGCGGCGGGCGACGCGACGACCTGCACGGCCTCGCTCGCCTCCTACCTCGCCCACGGCTCGTCCTTCGCCACCTCCGGCGAGCAGGTCTTCGTCGACTTCGACTCGGTGACGGTCAAGCAGGGCGAGACGGGCTCCCTCGACATCGCCGTGCCGGACGCGGGCTGCTTCGCGCAGATCGACCTCTACCGCGGGGCCGTGAAGTTCGACGGCAAGCTCGGCACACAGGACGGCTTCGACCACGGCGACCTGCCCAAGGGCCCCGACCACCCGGTCATCAAGGACAAGCTGATCGCGTCCTGGAACGGCGGCACGAAGGACTGCACGACGACGGAGGAGTCGCAGCCGCCGGCCACGCCGACGCCGTCCGCGCCGGAGTCGGGCCGGCCCTCGACGCCGGCCGAGGAGACCACCCCGCCCGCGAGCGGTACGCCCTCCACCGCGGCGCCCACCCCGTCCGCCTCCGAGTCGACGTCGCAGGCCGCGCCCACGCCCAACGGCGGTGGCGGCGACCTCGCGGAGACCGGCGGCGGCAGCGGCTCCGGCATCGTCGCGGGTGGTGCCGCGGCGCTCCTCGCGGCCGGTGCGGCCCTCGTCGTCGTGACCAGGCGCCGCCGTACGGCCCGCTGAACCACCTACTGACCACTCCCGATACGAACGCCCCGGAGACCCCCGCTCCGGGGCGTTCGTGCTGTCCGGCTACCGCTCGACCGTGTCCAGGTACAGCTTCACGAACCGGTCCACGTCCACGTCCAACGCCACGTCCACGAGCGCCTGTTCACGGGCACCCTCGTGGATCTCGGACTCCCCCGGGCGCGGTCGGCGGTCGACGACGGTCTGGCCGCGGGAGGGGCCGGGGACGAGGGAGACCTCGACCGGCAGCAGCCGGGTGGTGACGCCCGCCGGGTCGACGACCGTGCACACCGCGCCCGCGTCGCCGAGGCCGCCGGCCTCCTCCGCCTCGGGCGCCTCGCCCGGGTGGGCCGGGCGGTGGGCGAGGAGTTCGCCGGCCAGCCGGGTGCCGGGCTCCGTGGCCGCACGCAGCCGGTGCACATCGGCGCTGGGGACGACGACCTGGGTGAAGACGTCCAGGCCGTACATCGTGATCGGCACGCCCGCGGTGAGCAGGACGGCGGCCGCCTCCGGGTCGTGCCAGACGTTGAACTCGGCGACGGCGGTGGCGTTTCCGGTGGCCACGGCACCGCCCATGAAGACGATCCGCTCGATGCCCCGCACCACGTCCGGATGCGTGCGCAGGAGCAGCGCGATGTTCGTCAGCGGCGCGGTGGGCACCAGCGTGACCGGGCGCGGGGAGGCGAGGATCTCGCGGCGCAGCAGCGTGACCGCGTCCACGTCGGCGGCGGTGCGGGCGGGCGCGGGCAGGCCGAGGTCGCCCATGCCGTCGGAGCCGTGCACGTGCCGCGCCGAGCGCGCGGGTTCCAGCAGCGGGCGCTCGGCGCCCCGGCCGACCGGGATGTCGGGGGCACCGGCCTGCTCCAGCACGGTCAGCGTGTTGCGGACGACGCCGTCGACGTCCGTGTTCCCGGCGACGCAGGTGACGGCCCGCAGGTCGATCCCGGGGTGGCGTACGGCGAACAACAGGGCGAGGGCGTCGTCGACGCCGGTGTCGCAGTCGATGATCACCGGAATGGGCTGACCGGTCACGGCCGCGCTCCTGTCTGTGAGATCCGAGAGCTGTGCGTCCGACCCTATGCAGCCGCCCACAGCTCGCCGTGCCGGGCCCGCGCGCACGCGCCGGCCCGCTCCAGCAGATCCTCCACCGCGACGGCCCCCGGGCGCCTCCCGTCGCGCAGCCGTACCGCCGCCAGGTCGCCGCCGGCCTCCTTCTCCCCGATCACGGCCTGGTACGGCACGAGGCGCGCCGCCCGGATGCGCGCGCCGAGACTGCCCTCACCAGGGCCTGCGTACTCCGCCCGCAGACCGGCGGCGACGGCCCGCCGGACGACGTCGAGGGCCTGCTCCTCCTGGGCCTCGGACACCGGCAGCACCACCAGCTGCACGGGGGCGAGCCACACCGGGAAGGCGCCGCCGTGCACCTCGATCAGCTGGGCCACGGCGCGCTCCACGCTGCCGATGATGCTGCGGTGCACCATGACCGGGCGGTGCTTGGAGCCGTCGGGTCCGATGTAGTGCAGGTCGAAGCGCTCGGGCTGGTGGAAGTCGATCTGGACGGTGGAGAGGGTGGACTCCCGGCCCGCGGCGTCGGCGATCTGGACGTCGATCTTGGGTCCGTAGAAGGCGGCCTCGCCCGCCACCGCCTCGTAGGGGACGCCCGCGCCCGCCAGCACTTCCTCCAGCAGGCCGGTGGCCCGCTGCCACAGCTCCGGGTCGGCGACGTACTTGCCGCCCTCGCCCGGCAGGGACAGCCGGTGGCGTACGGCGCGGATGCCGAGGTCGGCGTAGGCGCGGGCGATCAGCTCCAGGGCCGCGCGGGCCTCGTCGACCGCCTGCTCCAGGGTGCAGAAGATATGGGCGTCGTTGAGCTGGATGGACCGTACGCGGGTCAGCCCGCCGAGCACGCCGGACGGCTCGGAGCGGTACATGCCGCCCAACTCGGCGATCCGCAGCGGGAGTTCCCGGTAGCTGTGGGAGCGCGACCGGTAGATGAGGGCGTGGTGCGGGCACAGGCTGGGCCGCAGCACCACCTCCTCGCCGCCCAGCTCCATCGGCGGGAACATGTCGTCGCTGTAGTGGTCCCAGTGCCCCGAGATCTCGTACAGCTCGCGTTTGCCGATGACCGGCGAGTACACGTGCCGGTAACCGGCCGCGCGTTCCTGCTCGCGGATGTAATCCTCCAGCACATGGCGCACGAGCGCGCCGTCGGGCAGCCAGTACGGCAGCCCCGCGCCCATCAGCGGATCGGTGCCGAACAGGTCGAGTTCACGGCCGAGCCTGCGGTGGTCGTACATGGTCTCTCTCCTCCGGGTGACGGACGAGCGACCGACGACGAAGCCCCGGGCCACTCGCCCGGGGCTTGGGACATCCAGTCCACAACTCAGCGCGCCGGGTGACTCTCCGGCGTCGTCGTGGACAACGAGTGGGCGCGCTTCATGAGCGGACGGTAGCGCGGGGGCGGGGGCGGGTGCGAGGGGTTTTCCCGACGCCGCGCGGGGGCCCCGACCTGGCCCGACGGAGGTGACCGCGGCCGTGCCCGCCGTAACCCGGACGGCCCGGAGCGCTGGTCGGGAGGGGTGCGGGGTGGTCCCTTGGAGACGTCACCGATCTTGGAGTGGGCTGGAGGTCCCCGATGATCCGCATTCCGTCCCGTGTCGTCGTCGCCTCCGTGCTGTCCCTGGGGGTCCTGGGGACAGCGAGCGCCTGCGGTGTCGGCGCGCAGCTGAAGGCCCAGGCGCCCGCCGCGCCGTCGCACAGCGCCCGGCCGTCGCCGGCCGCGTCGCCGTCGCCCGTGCCGCTGACCGAGGCGCAGGCGCGGGCCGCGCTGGTGACCGAGGGCGACCTGGGGGAACCCTGGGCCGCCACGCAGGGGGCCGCGACCTGGCGGGACGGGGTGCTCAAGGCGACCGCCGAGGCACCGGACTGCCGGCGGCTGCTCGACGCGCTCTACACCGACGACCTGTTCGGGACGGAGGGCGGGACCCGGGCGGTGACCGGGCTCGACGACGCCATGGACCAGGCACAGCTGCGCTACCAGGTGCTGACGCCGGACCCCGCGGACGTCGACCGGACCCTCGCCTGGCTGGGGTCGCTCCCCCGGACCTGCGCCAGGTTCACGGCGACGACCGACCACGGCGCCCGTGAGGGGGTCCTGGTCGGCGCGGCCGAGCTGCCGGACGTCGGGGACGCGCGGCAGGGCCTGCGGGTGACGTTCACCGGCGAGACGGGCGACGGCGAGCAGACGATGCTCACGCTGGACGTGGCGGTGGTCCGGGTCGGGGACGCCACGATCGCCCTCACGCACGGCGGTCCGGGCTTCGTGTCGTCCGAGGCCACGAAGGCGTTCGTGCAGGTGGGTGTGGCGCGACTGGCCGACGTCAGGAAGCAGGCGCGGCTGCGTGTGTGACGGTGCCGCGCTTCCCGGGGGTTCGGCGGCTCAGTCGGCCCCGTCGAGCTTGTCCACGGCCTCCTTGGCCTCCCTCAGGCCCGCGCCCGTCGCCTCCCGGTACACCTTGATCGCCTCGATCTTCCGGCCGTCGCGCAGCAGGGAGCCCACCTCGTCCGCCCAAGGCTCCGGCTCGCTGAGCCCCAAGTGGTCGAGGATCAGGTCGAGTTTGTGCTCCACGCGCGCGACGCGCTTGTCCTGACGGGAGATCCGGTTCTCGATGCTGCCGATGCCGAACAGCACGAGCAGGATGATCAGAGTGAGCCCCACTGTGTCCATGACAGGATCGTAGGCGGGCCGGTCACAGCGGCGGCTGCGCGGGCGCCGGTCCCAGGGTGGTGGTGCCCGGGGCCGTACGGTGGCCGAGGCCCGTCCGGTACGCGTCCAGCGCCGCCTCCACGCGGCCCGTGCGGCGCAGCAGATCGCCGAGCAGCCGGCACAGGTCGGCCAGGTCGCCCGCGGCGCCCGCCCGCTCCAGCAGGCTCAGCGCACGGACGTAGTGCTCCTCCGCCGCGTCCGTGTCGCGGGCGTCGTCGGCGATGATGCCGAGCAGGCGGTGGGCGGCGGCGGAGTGCAGTGCGCCGCGTTCGGAGCTGAGGTCGCTCAGCACGTCGTGCAGCAGGGCCGCGGCCTCGGCGGACTTGCCGCGCCGGTGCAGCACGTCGGCGAGCTCCACCGCGACCTGGCTGCTGTAGAGGGCGGCGCGCTTGGCGGAGAGCATGTCGAGGGCCTGGCGCAACTCGGCCTCCGCGCGCCCCAGTTCGCCGTTCTGGGCGCAGACGTAGCCCCGCATCCAGTGGCAGTTGGCGAGTTCGGTGCGGATCTGCAGCGTGCGGTAGAGCTCCGCCGCCTTGGCGAGCGAGGCGTCGGCCTCGGCGATCCGGCCCTCGGCGAGCAGCGTGCGGGCGACCGAGCGGTGCATCCGGGCGACGAGCGCGGGGTCCCCGGACTGCGGCGCGAGGGCGAGCGCGAACTCGGCGGCCTGGGCGGCGCGGGCATGGGCGCCCATGTCCATGTAGGGGCCGATGGCGCTGGCGTAGAGCAGCAGCAGGGCGTCCGGGTCGTGCAGTCCGCCGCGGTTGAGCTCGTCGAGGGTGGACTCCAGCAGGTAGACGGCGTACCGGAGTTCCCCCGCCAGATAGTGCGAGACGGCACGGCCGCGCAGCGCGGGCACCCGGGCCGGCAGCGGTACGTCGGCGAGCACCTGCTCGGACCGCTCGAAGTACCCACGGGCGACGGACAGTTCACCGGTGTCCAGGGCGCACTCGCCCAGGCCCAGCAGCGCGACGGCCGCCACGTCGGACAGCTCGTGCCCCTCGGCCTCGGCGAGCAGGGCCGCGTACTGCTCCGCGGCCTGCTCCGCCTCCCCGGAGGCGAGGGTGCGCTGCGCCTCGGTCAGCCGCAGCCGCAGGTCGGTGGCGAGGTGCGCCGGACGTCCGGTGACCAGTTCCTCGTAGGCGATCCCGAGGCGTTCGGCGATGTGCCGGAGCGCGCCGTCGGAGGGCCGCACCCGGCCGGCCTCCAGGGTGGAGATGTAGGCGGGGGTGTAGGCGGGCTCGGCCAGCTGTTTCTGCGTCAGACCGCGCTCGGTCCGCAGCTGCTGGACTCTGCGGCCGATGGTCACCGGATCGTCACGTTCCGACACGCCAACTCCCCCTGTGCCTCTTGCTGTTGCCCCACGAATGCCCCTAGGTTAAACGGCGTCTTAAGCGCGTTTAATACAACGCTGTTGAGAGGTTGCCGTGCTCCGACACATCTCCGAGCGTTATGCCCGAGGTTTCGGTGCCGCCCTGATCGCAGTGGCCGCCCTGGTCCTGGCCGCCAACGCGGGCCCGGCGCGGGCGGCGGACACCGGACAGGTCGGTCAGGTGCAGCAAGTCCATCACGCCGGCTAGCGCGGCGGGCGGGCTTCCAGGGCTTTCGTACAGCCGCCGCGGTTACCCTGCCCCGGTGACCTCTCCCGCCGCCCGCACCGCGCTGGACCTCACCGCCCAGCTCCCCGTCGCCGACCTCACGGACTTCTACCGGGATCTGCACCGCCATCCCGAACTCTCCCTCCAGGAGCACCGCACGGCCGCCAAACTCGCCGGGCGCCTGGCCAAGGCGGGCTTCGAGACCACCGAGGGCGTCGGCGGCACGGGCGTCGTCGGACTGCTGCGCAACGGCGACGGCCCGACCGTGCTGCTGCGCGCCGACATGGACGCGCTGCCGGTCGTGGAGGAGACCGGGCTGCCGTACGCCTCCGAGGTGCCCGGGGTGATGCACGCCTGCGGGCACGACCTGCACGTGACCTGGCTGGCCGGCGCGGCCGGGGCGCTGGCCGCCGGCCGGGACGCCTGGTCGGGCACCCTGCTCGTGATCGGCCAGCCCGCCGAGGAGACCGGCCGGGGCGCGCTGGCGATGGTCGAGGACGGCCTCTACGAGCGCTTCGCCCGCCCCGACGTCCTGCTCGGCCAGCACGCTGGGCCCGGCCCGGTCGGCTTCTACGCCCACTCGCCGGGCCTGATCCTGTCGGCCTCCACGGACCTCGACATCGTCGTCCACGGGCGCGGCGGGCACGGCTCCCGGCCGGAGACGACCGTCGACCCCGTCGTCACGGCCGCCTACCTGGTGACCCGGCTGCAGACCGTGGTCTCGCGGGAGATCGCCGCCCGCGAGTCCGCCGTGCTGACCGTCGGCCGGATCGAGGCGGGCACCCGGCACAACATCATTCCGCCCGAGGCCCGTATCTCCCTCAACCTGCGCACCCAGTCCGACGAGGTGCGCGAGAGGATGATCGCGGCGATCCGGCGCATCGCGGCGGGCGAGGCACTCGCCGCCGGCTGCCCGCGCGAGCCGGACGTGACGGTGGGCGCGGCCTTCCCGGTGACCACGAACGACGCGGACACCGACCGCCGGACCGCCGCCGTCCACGAGGAGGTGCTCGGCGCCGGGACCGTGCTGGACTTCGGCCCCGTGATGGGCAGCGAGGACTTCCCCCACCTGGCGCTGGGCGAGATCCCGTACTCCTACTGGTTCGTGACGACCACCCCGGCCGACGTCTGGGACGCGGCTCCCGGCGCGGACCTGATGGAGAAGTTCCTCGCCGTCCCCAGCAACCACAGCCCGCACTTCGCCCCCGACCTCGCGACGATCACACCCGGCGTACGGACCCTGGTCTCGGCCGCGCTGGCGCACCTCGGCTAGGGCTGGGCCTGCAACTGCCGCAGCTGGCGCCGGACATGGTCCAGCGCGCCCTCGCGGCTGCCCGGCACCCGGGAGCGCAGGTCGGCGAGCGAGGCGCCGAGCTCTCGTGCCACCACCGCGTCGCGCACCTGCCCCCACTGGTGGTGCGCCCGGTCCACGGCCGCCTCCACGGCCGGCGCGTCCGCCGGCTGCCCCGCCGCCAGCCGTGCGGCGGCCACCCCCAGCCACGTCCGGCAGCTGCGCACCGGGTCCCCGGCGAACATCGCCAGATCCGCCCGGACCTCGGCCCAGTGCAGGGCCTGTTCGGACCCGCCCCCGTGAGCGTCGACCGCCGCCCGCTCGTGGCGCGCGGCGAGGGCGTCGGCGTCCAGGTGCCGCCCGGCCGCGACGGCGGCGGAGATGGCGGCGTGCGGGTCACCGGCATCACCCGGCCCGTCCGTCGTTTGAGGACGAGGCCCCTCGGGCCGATACGGGGGGCTGGGGGCGGAGCCCCCAGGGACACCGGCCACCCCGCCACCCGAGGCCAGCACGACATCCGCGTACCCCTCGACCCCCACCCGCGCCAACGCCTGCTCATGCAACTGCGAAACCGGCGGCCGCCACCCGCTGCGCAGAATGGTCGCCACCGCCTTCATGTACGCCGGCACCGCCACCGCCCGCCGCGACGGCGGAGGGGGCGCGATCCGGCCGTAGACGGCGGTGTTGCGCCCGCAGTCGAGCGGGCGGGTCCGCAGCCGTTCCCATGTCTCCGCGTCGGCGTGCAGATCGAGGACGAGCGTCGTGGATCCGGGCGCCCGCAGCCGGAGTTCCTCCCGGACCCAGTGCCAGGGCAGGGCGGTGTAGCGCACCGTCGAGGGCGTCGTACGGGCGAGCGCGAGGTGCGGCAGCCGCTGGCGCCGGTCGAGTTGCAGCTGCCCGGTGACGAAGAGGGTCAGCGGCCCGGGGGCCGCCGCGGCGGCGCGCAGCCGGGTCAGCACGGCCTGCGGCTCCAGCGGGTCGGCGAGTTCGACGACGTTCGCGGTGTCCGTGCCGGACAGGACGCCGGGCGCGACGGCCGCGAGGACGGGGAGCACGGACGCCGCGTCCACCAGACACCCCTTGCCCGCCGGGGAAGCGGCGAGCAACAGCACGGTCCCGGGCATCGTTCCCTCCCCATCCCCCGTCGATCACGTACGGCAAACCGTAACCGCTGCGGCTGCAAAGGTGGGCCTCAGGACGGCGAACGCCGCACGGCGAAGACCGTGGTGTCGTCGGCGAGGCGGTTGCCGCAGTGCCGCAGCGTGCCGTCCCGCACGAGGGTCACCAGCCGCTGGGGCTCCGCGAGTTGCGGATCGGCGGCGACGGCTCGGGCGACGTCGTCGGCGAGCGGGTAGAACGCCCCCTCGCGGTCCCGCGCCTCGGTCACGCCGTCGGTGGTGAGCAGCAGGGTCTCGCCGGGTGCGAGGGCGATCCGGCGCGCGTGCGGGCGGCCGTCCGCGAGGTCGCCGAGGCCCAGCGGAAGACCGTCGCCGGGCGGCAGGGACCGTACGCCTGCGGGACCGACGAGCAGCGGGGGGTCGTGCCCGAACAGCACCACGTCCACCACGCCCGGGTCGTCGTCGGGGAAGTCGAGCAGCACCGCGGTGGCGAAGCGGTCGCCGTCGCGGCGGCCGAGTGCGGCGGTGTGCCTGCGGTGGCGGACCATCCGCACCTCCAGGCGCTCGGCGACGGTCGCGAGATCCGCCTCGTGGTAGCCGGCCTCGCGGAACGTGCCGAGCAGCGCGGCCGCCGCCTCGACCGCGCCGAGGCCCTTGCCCTGCACGTCGCCGAGGAGGACGCGGGGGCCGTGCGGGCCGGGCTGGATGTCGTAGAAGTCGCCGCCGACGCGGGCCTCGCTGTCGGCGGCGAGGTAGACGGCCGCGTGCTCGAGGCCGCTCCAGCCGGGCGGCAGGGGGCGCAGCACGGTGCGGCGGGTGGTCTCGGCGACGTCCCGCATGTGCAGCAAGCGCAGCTCGCCGCGCACCCGCACCGCGCAGGCGAGGACGGCCAGCACGCCGCCGAGGACGACCAGGATGAAGTCGGGCAGTCCGGTCTGGTACTGGTGCGGCCAGGCATGATCGCCGAGCACATAGGTGACCAGGGCCAGCAACGCGAAGCCGGTCGTGCCCCACACCCCGCAGAGCGCGGCGGCGATGGCGGGCACGAGCACGAGCCAGGAGATGATCCGGAACTCGCCGGTGGTGTTGAAGTCGGCGACCGTGATGCCCACCAGCAGCAGCGCGGGCGGCACCCAGGCGACGCTGTGCCCCCTCACCCGCAGCGGCTGATGGCTCTGCAGCGCGTCGAGGCGCCC
This sequence comes from Streptomyces sp. NPDC057616, assembly GCF_042800575.1. Lineage (NCBI taxonomy): Bacteria > Bacillati > Actinomycetota > Actinomycetes > Kitasatosporales > Streptomycetaceae > Streptomyces > Streptomyces sp. NPDC057616. Next base: position 112,554 of record NZ_JBHVGU010000011.1, on the reverse strand, counting down.
GGCCCGCGGCAGCCGGTCGAGCACCTTCGTCATGCGCCCCAGCGAAACATGTCCCATTCCCTGGCGCATCCGGGCTGCCGGCCGACTTGCCAGGGCCTTCCCGCAGGTGTGCTCTGGTAGTCGGGGGCGAGGAGAGAGAGGAGTGCTCTCATGGCTCAAGCGGCACCGACGTCCGGCGGCATGATGGGGCGGGTCAGGGCGAACCGGGCGGCACGTCCCACCCGGACACCCGATCTGTTCGACGAGCGGGTCCACACCGTGGGCCGGTACGGGATCCCCGTCGTCCTGGGACTCGTCTACGGCTTCTGGGCGGCGGCCAACCGGCGCGGCGGCGGCGAGATCACCGGCTGGAACATCCTGTTCGGCTTCGTCACCGCGGCCGCGTTCATCGTGCTGTGCATCGCCGTCGCGACGTTCGCACCGCTGCTGAAGCGGGAGTTGCACTCGCTGGTGAAGTCCGCCTTCGCCGGCGCCGCGATCGGCTTCCTCTACAGCCAGACCGGCGAGTCGATCTACCGGTCGGTGGCGGTGGGCGTGATCGTCACGGCGGCCGTCTTCCTGGTGTTCTTCTACCGCTTCTACACACGCGAGGACGCCGTGGGCAACCGCGTGCGCTGACCGTCACGGGCGGTGCGCGGGTCACCCGTTCGGAGCCGCAGCGCTCGCGCTCGGCGCCCCCGGGCCGTTGCCTTGAGGGGTGGCCCCACGTCCTGCTCGCCTGCGGAGCGCCCTGTCGGCGGCACTGATCGCCCTCGCCTGTCTGCTCGCCCCGTGCGGCGCGCTGGCGGCCTGGGCGGCGTACGACCTCGCCGACACGGGGCGCTACGTCACGACCATGGCACCGCTGGCCGCCGATCCGGCCGTGCGGAACGCCATCGCGGACACCGTGGGCGCCGGGATCATGGACGAGGTGGACGCACACGTGGACGTGCGTCCGCTGCGGGGCGCCGTGCGCCCCTACGTGCACGACGCGGTCCACTCCTTCACCCGCACCGAGGCCTTCCGTCTGGCCTGGGACGCGGCGAACCGTGCCGTGCACGACGCCGTGCTGCGCGCCCTGCACGACGAGAGCGAGCACGACGTCACGGTGGACCTCGCACCCGTCACCGCCCAGGTCAAGCGCCAACTGGCCGTGGACCACGTCCCGTTCGCGAACCGCATCCCGGTCGAGCACACCGAGGTGTCGGTTCTGCCGGTCCAGGAACTGGACCGGCTCCGGAAAGGATTCCACGTGCTGGAAGTCGCCGGTTTCTGGCTGCCCGTCACCGCCGTCGTCCTCGCCGTCGCCGGGATCGCCGTCGCCACCTGCCGCCGCCGCGCCGTCACCGCGACCGCGCTCGGCACGGCGCTGGGCGGCGCGCTGCTCGCCCTCGCCGTGATGATCGGCCGCCGCCTCACCCTGGCCGACCTGCCCGAGGAGGCCCATCAGCCGGCCGCGGGCGCGGTCTACGACGCCCTGACCGCCACCCTGCGCGAGGCCTCCTGGCTCCTGGTCGCCCTGGGCCTGACGGTCGCCCTGGCGACCTGGCTGACCACGCGCCTGCGCCGCCCGCGAGAACCCTCGCAGCCCGCACCGGAACCGGCCGAGCGGCCGACCAGGGTCCGCATCTGAAGCCGGCCTCCGCTCCGGCTCACCCGCCGCCGCGGACGTCCCGCGCCACGGCGGCGAGCGTCTCCAGCGCCCGCTCCAGGTCCGCGAACGCGGCCGACGCCAGCCCGAGGCGGACCGCGTTCGGGGTGCGGCCCGGGTCGACGCAGAAGGCGGGACCCGGTGTGACGGCGATGCCGTGGGCGGCCGCCGCGGCGGTGAAGGTGTCCGCGCGCCAGGGGGCGGGCAGCTCCCACCAGGCGAAGCAGGCGCGCGGATCGGAGCGCACGGCGAAGCCGCCGAGGTGCCCGGCGACCAGCCGTTGCCGGCGCGCCGCCTCCTCACGCTTCGCCGCGACCAGCCGCGCCACGGTCCCGTCCTCGATCCACCGCACCCCCGCCTCCAGCGCGAACCGCCCCGCGCTCCACCCGCCCGACCGCACCGCGTCCGCGACGGCCCGCACCCGGTGCTCGGGTACGGCGAGGAAACCGGCCGTGAGCCCGGGCGCGACCCGCTTGGAGAGGCCGTCGACGACATGGGTGAGGCCGGGCGCGTAGGCGGCCAGGGGGTCGGCCGGCTCCGCCAGGAAGGACCAGATGCGGTCCTCCACCACGGGCATGTCCAAGTCGGCGACGACGGCGGCGAGTTGGCGCCGCCGTTCCGGACCCGTCGTCACGGACGTGGGGTTGTGCAGCGTCGGCTGGAGGTAGAGCGCGGACAGCGGGGCGGTGCGGTGCGCGGCCGCGACCGCCTCCGGCCGCAGGCCCTCCGGGTCCGTGGCCAGCGGCACCAGCCGGATGCCCAGCCGGGCCGCGATCTCCTTGACCAGCGGATACGTCAGCTCCTCGACCCCGACGCGGCCGCCGGGCCGGACCAGGGAGGCGAGGGCGGCGGCGATCGCCTGGCGGGCGTTGCCGGTGAAGAGCAGCCGGCCGGGGTCCGGGCGCCAGCCGGGCGTGGCGAGCAGACCGGCCACCGCCTCGCGGGCCGCCGCGGTGCCGTCGGCGGGCCCCGGGCGCAGGGCCTCGGCGAGCACGTCCGGGCGCAGCAGCGGGGCCAGGGCGGGCGCCAGCAGCTCCGACTGACCGGGCACGGAAGGGTAGTTGAGCTCCAGGTTCACCAGCGCCGCGGTGGCCGGCTCCACGAGCGCCCGCCCCGCCGGACCCTCCGCCGCGGCCCGCACGAAGGTGCCGCGGCCGACCTCGCCGACGACCAGCCCCCGCCGCACCAGTTCGCCGTACGCCCGCTCCGCCGTGGAGGCTGCGATCCCGTGCCGCCGGGCGAACCGCCGCTGCGCGGGCAGCCGTTCGCCCGGCCGCAGCCGTCCGGCCGCGATGTCGTCCGCTATCCGGTCGGCGATCCGCCGGTACGCGTCCATGAGCCCCCCTGCCCGTATTGCACCGAGGGCAAAGATATTATTGCACCGAGGAGTTGGGGCATCCTAGGGTCGACCCCATGGCACCCTTCCTGGCATACGAGGACAAAGGACAGGATTTTGCACGGCTCCCCCTCGTCCTCGTCCACGGCCATCCCTTCGACCGCACCATGTGGGCACCGCAGCTGGACGCCTTCCGCGCCGAGCGCCGCGTCATCGCCCCCGACCTGCGCGGCTACGGCGCCTCCCCGGCGGCCCCCGAGGTCACCCGCTTCGAGGAGTTCGCCCAGGACGTCGCCGCCCTGCTGGACGACCTGGAGGTGGACGGCTGCGTGCTCGCGGGCCTGTCCATGGGCGGCCAGATCGCGATGGACCTCGTCCGCCAGTTCCCGCACCGCGTCCGCGGACTCGTCCTCGCCGACACCTTCCCCGCACCCGAGACCCCGGAGGGCGTCCGCGCCCGCCACGCCATGGCGGACCGGCTGCTGCGCGAGGGCATGCGCGGATACGCCGACGAGGTTCTGGACAGGATGGTCGCTCCGTACGCCGCCGAGCAGGTCAAGTCCCACGTCCACGCGATGATGACGGCCACCCGCCCCGAGTCCGCCGCGGCGGCCCTGCGGGCCCGGGCCGCACGGCCCGACTACCGCCCCCTGCTGCCCCGGGTCACCGTCCCGGCCCTGGTGGTCGTGGGCGCGGACGACACCTACACCCCGGTCTCCGACGCCGAGGCCATGCACGCGGCCCTGCCCGACTCGGTCCTCCACGTCGTCGAACGCACGGCCCACATGCCGAACCTGGAGAGCCCCGGGGAGTTCAACGGCGTCCTCGGGAAGTTCCTGGCGCGAGTCGACCCGGCTGGGGGATGATTCGGGCATCTCTCTCGCGAGCGGAAGGCCGGGACGTGGACACTGCCACTGCCGAGTGGACCGCCCCGAGCGAGGACGAACCCGTACGGCATCCCGGCCGGCGCCTCGCCGCCTGGTGCGCCGGTCTGCTGCTCGCCGCCGTCGGCGTGGTCGTCGGCTGCCGCGCCGCCGACACGGACGGCATCACCCCGGTCCCCCAGTTCCTCGCCTTCCTGCCGTGGCTCCTCGTGCCCGCCGCACTGGCGCTGCTGCTCACGCTGCTGGCCCGCTGGCGGCTCGGCATGGTGTGGGCGCTCGCCGTCCTGGGGCTCCTGGCCTGGTTCATCGAGCCGTACGGCAGGACGGACGACGCCGGTGGCACGCCGGTCGCCGAGTTCAAGGTGCTGACCTCGAACGTCGAGTTCGGGCGCGGCACCGACTCACTCGTGCCGGAGATCCGGCGGCACCGGCCGGACATCGTGTTCGTCGAGGAGTGCGAGTACGGCTGCCAGGCCACGTTGCTGCGGGAGTTCGGGACCACGTATCCCTACCGCCGGGCCGTCGCGGCCGAGGGGTCCAAGGGGTCGATCGTCCTCAGCCGCTTTCCGCTCAGGGCCACCGCCGGGGTACGCGGCACCATGGGGATGCCGGGGGCCGTCGCCGATGTGCGGGGGCACGAGGTGCGGCTCCAACTCGCTCACCCGATGCCGCCGCTGCCGGGACAGGTCGGCCTCTGGCGCCGGGAGCTCGGGCGGCTGCGGGACACGGCCGCCGCCACGCGCACCCCGCTCGTGCTGGCCGGCGACTTCAACTCCTCCCAGGACCACGCCGCCTTCCGCCGCATCCTCGACACGGGGCTGAACGACGCCGCCGCGCTCACCGGGCACGACCGCACGCCGAGCTGGCCCGCCCGGCTGACCCCGACGTTCGGCGCGCAGATCGACCACGTTCTGGTCTCCCGGGACTTCTCCGCGAGCAGCACGCGCTTCCTGCGGCTCGCGGACACCGACCATCGCGCCCTGCTCGTCGACCTCACCCTTCACCAGGGCGGATGACCCGGCTCGGACCGGAGCCGGGCGCTCATGACGAGCGCATGTCCCGCGAGTTCCCCGTCGGCCGGCCATGGCGTTCCCACACCGAGCCGGACTCCGCGAGGCCGGACAGGCCGGTGGGGGGGGTAGCCGGTGGGGGGGGGGGGACGAGCAGGGGGGTGGGGGGGGGGGGGCAGGGGGCGGAGGTAGAAAGC
>NZ_JBHVGU010000011.1:0-107487 GCF_042800575.1 Streptomyces sp. NPDC057616 | reverse complement strand
GAAAAGGAACAGGCCCAGGAATTCCCCTTTGGGCGGGCAGTGGTGTTCCCACACAAAGCGGAACCCCGGGAGGCGGGAAAGGCGGGGGGGGGCTGCCCTGGGCGGGGGGACGGCCCGCACCGTGGTGTGGGGGGTGGCGCCGCAGGGCCTAGCGGCCGGACTTGTGCAGGGACTTCTCGCTCATGGCCTTGTCGAGCGCGGCGGCGAAGCCGTTGGCCCACAGCTGGTCGACACGTGCCCGCTCGTTGGCGTCCGGGTTGGGGTTGGTGCAGGACGGGCCGGGCCCGCCGCCGGACATCAGCTCGCTGCACGGGCCTTCGTAGTGGTCGGGCAGGCCGAGAACGTGGCCGGTCTCGTGCGCGGCCACACGCGTGGAGTCGTACTCCTGGTTCTGCGCGTAGTCGAGGAAGACGTAGCCGCTGCCGTGACCGTCGGTCGAGGCGTACGAGCCACGCGAGTCGTTGCCCTCGCGGTAGCTGAAGTCCGCCCCGGACGAACCGGCCTGGAGCTTCACGTTCGACTCCGCGCCGTTCCATATCTCGGCGGCGCGGGCTATCTGGGCGCTGAACGTCGGCGCCCCCGAGGGGTCGTAGGTGACCGTGACGGCGGCGGCGCTGTTCGGATGCGCGGCGCGCTTCTCGGCGACGGACTTCAGGACCGCCTGGAAGAACGCCTGGTTCGCCTTGGCCTCTTCGGCCGAGCCGGTGTAGCCGGAGTACGGTGCCGGAGCCGGCGACGCGGCGGCCGGAACCGCCGTGCCGAGGCCGAGGACCGCGAGGCCGACACCGGCTGCCGCCGCCGTACGGACGGCCAGGAACCGGGACATGGGCAGGGGAGTGCGCTGGTGCATCGATGACTCCTAGGTGGGGGGTGAGTCAGTCGTCATCGGTGAGTGTGTGCGCCTGTGCGGTCGCTGTGATGATGCCAACCGGCGATAGCGCGGCCCTATCGCGGTTCGGCCGGACGTCCCGATTCGCGCGTTCCTGCCGGGATTTGTGCGTCTGGTGAAACCTTTGATTCCGCTTTACGCTCCGAGGGCATGGACCTCGAGGTGCGACACCTCCGCGCGCTGTGCGCCATAGCCGACACCGGCAGCCTGCACCGTGCGGCGCGCCAACTGGGCGTGGCCCAGCCGTCGTTGAGCACGCAGCTGCGCCGTATCGAGCAGGAGCTGGGTGGCGCGCTGTTCGTCCGCGCACGCACCGGCTGCCGGCCCACCCCGCTGGGCAGCCTGGTACTGAGCCGCGCCCGCCCGCTGGTGGCCGAAATGCGCTCCCTGGTGAGCGAGGCGCGGGCCGCCGCGACGGGCGGCCCCGAGCTGCGCGTCGGCTCCACCGCGAGCAAGGCCCTGGCGGGCTGGCTGCGCCGGCTGCGCGCCCGCGGCCAGGACCCCACCCTGCACATGAACGTCTCCCCGAACGCCCTGCTGCGCATGGTCGCCGACGGTCAGCTGGACGTCGCCTTCGTGCACGAGGTCGAGGGCAGCCGGCTGCGCATCCCCGAGGGCCTGCGGCTGCGCGTCCTGGTCGAGCGCGAGCCGCAGTTCGTGTACCTGCCGGCCGACCACCCGGCGGCCGCGCACCCGGCGGTCGACGTCCGCGACCTCGCGGCCGACCGCTGGATGATCGACCCCACGGTGGACGGCGAGTGGGACGCGGTGCAGCACATGTTCCGCCGGGCGGAGATCCATCCGCACGTGCTGCACGGCGACTACCACACGGCCGCCGCCCTGGTCGCGACCGGCGAGGTGGTCACGATCTGCCAGCCGACCGCCGTCTCCCACGCCGACATGGTGGTACGGCGCCTGCAGGGCGACCCGCTCGGCGTGCGCCTGCTGCTGGCGGCCCGCACCGAGACGGACCTCGACGGCGCCCTGCCCGCGCTGGAGGATGCGTACTGGGAATCGGCGCGCCAGGCACCGACGTACCGGGAGTGGCTGGAACGCACGGGTACGAGCGCCCCGGCTCCGGCTCCGGCCGCGGCTCTTCGGTAATCCGGTTGATCCGGGCGGGGGTTGAGGACCTCTTGACACAAGTGGCCGTACTGTCCCTTGCCCCTCCCCAAGATCGCCATCCGGGGCCGCTAACCTTACGTGTCCGTCCTGGCCAGGGATTGACGGGCATCAACTCACGCGAAGGGTTGCGCACATGGGCATTCTCACTCTCCTGCGGAACGCGTTCGGCAGGTCACGCAAGGGGCGTGCCGCCGAGGCAGAGGGTGCGGACCTAACCTCTTCGCACTCCCCGGAGCCCCAGCCCCCCACCACCGCTCAGGTCCCGGAGCCGCGCTCGTCGGCCACGGAGAACGACGACGAGCACGAACTGGTCTCGGCGGCCTTCGACAACGTCACGGTCCCCAGACCGTCGGAACCCCTCGACGACGAGCCGGCATCGGTGACGGAAGCGATCGCCGAGGAAACGTCCGAGCCGAAGCCGAAGCCGAAGCAGGCCAAGGCGAAGCCGGAGGCAAAGCCGCAGGCCGAGGAGCCGGTGGCGGAGGCCGAACCGGCGCCGAAGAAGCAGACGGAGCCGAAGCCCGAGGCCGAGCCGGTGGCCGAGGAGCAGGCGCCCGAGGAGCCGCAGGCCGAGGCGAAGCCGGTGACCGAGGCGGAGCCGGTGGCCGAGACCGCCCCCGAGCCGGTCGCCGAAGCCGAGCCGGAGGCGGAGGCGACCCCGGTCGCCGAGGAGCCGAAGCCCGAGCAGGCGGAGCGACAGGAATCGGCCACGGAGACCACGCCGGAGCCGAAGCCGGAGCCCGCGGCGGAGACCGCCCCCGAGCCGGAGCCGGAGCCCGTGGCTGAGGCCACCCCGGAGCCCGAGCCGGAGCCGGAGCAGACCCCGGAGCCGGAGGCCAAGGCGGAAGCCACCCCCGAGCCCGAGCCGGTCGCCGCGGCCGCAGACGAGCCCGTTGCCGAACCCGCCGTCGAGCCCGCCGTCGAGCCCGCCGTCGAGCCCGTCGCCGAGGCCGCGGACGAACCCGAGGCCGCCGACGGCGAGGAAGCCCCACAGGGGCCACCCGCACCCGACCACGAAAGTGGTACGGGTGGTGCGGGTGGGAGCACGGCGGCCGAAGGCGAAGCCGAGGCCGTGACCGCCGAAAACACCCCCGCCGAAAACACCCCCGCCGAGAACACCCCCGCCACGGACACCCCCGCCGCGGCAGCCCTCACCAAGGCCAACCTCACCGGCACCCGCGCAAAGACCTACCTCGTGCTCGACCGCTCGGCGAGCATGCGCGCGTACTACAAGGACGGCTCCGCCCAGGCCCTCGCCGACCAGACCCTCGCCCTCGCCGAGCACCTGGACCCCGACGCCCCGGACACCTCCGTGCACGTCGTCTTCTTCTCCACCGAGCTCGACGGCACCACCGACCTCACCCCGGCCTCCTCCGAGACCGCGATCGACGACGCGCACGCCGGCCTCGGCCGCATGGGCCGTACCAGCTACCACGCCGCCGTGGAAGCGGTCCTCGCCCACTACGACAAGCACGCCACCCCCGGCACCCCGGCCCTCGTCGTCTTCCAGACCGACGGCGCCCCGGACGCCAAGACCCCGGCCACGAAGTCCCTCACCGACGCCGCGAAGTCCCACCCCTCGGTGTTCTTCTCCTTCGTCGCGTTCGGCGACCACGACAACAAGGCCTTCGACTACCTCCGCAAGCTGAAGACCGGCAACACGGCCTTCTTCCACGCGGGCCCGACCCCCAAGGAGCTCACGGACGCCGAGCTCTACGACGGCGTACTGATCGACTGGCGCCCGTAGCCCCGTAGCCCCTTAACCCCGGAGCCCGGAGCCCGGAACCCGCACGACCGTCGGACGACAAGCGGCCGCCCCTTCCCACCCTGCAAAACGGGAAGCGGGCGGCCCACCCATGTCGGCTACGATTTCAAGGTTCGCAAGACAGACGACAAACCCGCCGAACACCGACCTGGGAGCACCCCCCGATGGCTCGACACCTCATCACCAGCGCCCTTCCGTACATCAACGGAATCAAGCACCTGGGCAACATGGTGGGGTCCATGCTCCCGGCGGACGTGTACTCCCGGTACCTCCGCCAGCGCGACCACGACGTCCTGTACATCTGCGCGACGGACGAGCACGGCACCCCCGCCGAGCTGGCCGCGAAGGAGCAGGGCCTGCCGGTCGCCGAGTTCTGCGCCCAGGCCCACGACGCCCAGAAGGCGGTCTACGACGGCTTCGCGCTCGCCTTCGACTACTTCGGCCGCAGCTCGAGCCCGCAGAACGTCGAGATCACCCAGCACTTCGCCCGCCGCCTCAACGAGAACGGCTTCATCGAGGAGCGGGCGATCCGCCAGGTCTACAGCCCGACCGACGGCCGCTTCCTCCCGGACCGCTACGTCGAGGGCACCTGCCCCCACTGCGGCTACGACAAGGCCCGCGGCGACCAGTGCGAGAACTGCACCCGCGTCCTGGACCCGACCGACCTGATCAACCCGCGCTCGGCGATCTCCGGCTCCACCGATCTGGAGGTCCGCGAGACCAAGCACCTCTTCCTGCTCCAGTCGAAGCTGCAGCACGAGGTCGAGGAGTGGGTCTCCCGCCACGAGGCCGACTGGCCGCAGCTCGCCTCGTCGATCGCCCGCAAGTGGCTGACCGAGGGCCTTCACGACCGCGCGATCACCCGCGACCTGGACTGGGGCGTCCCGGTCCCGGCCGACACCTGGCCGGAGCTGGCCGCCGAGGGCAAGGTCTTCTATGTCTGGTTCGACGCCCCGATCGAGTACCTCGGCTCCACGAAGGAGTGGTCGGACAAGGATCCGCAGAACCGGGACTGGAAGTCCTGGTGGTACGACGTCGACGACGAGGTCCGCTACACCCAGTTCATGGCGAAGGACAACGTCCCCTTCCACACGGTGATGTTCCCGGCCACCGAGCTCGGCGTGCGCGAGCCGTGGAAGAAGGTCGACTACGTCAAGGCCTTCAACTGGCTGACGTACTACGGCGGCAAGTTCTCCACGAGCCAGAAGCGGGGCGTCTTCACCGACCAGGCCCTGGAGATCCTGCCGGCGGACTACTGGCGCTACTTCCTCATCGCCAACGCCCCCGAGTCGGACGACTCGTCCTTCACCTGGGAGCACTTCACGGCGACGGTCAACAAGGACCTCGCCGACACCCTGGGCAACTTCGTCAACCGCGTCCTGTCCTTCTCCAAGAAGCGCTTCGGCGAACAGGTCCCGGCGGGCGGCGAGCCCGGCGAGGCGGAGGCGCGGCTGGGCGGCCAGATCGCCGAGCTCCTCGCCGAGTACGAGGCCCAGATGGAGGCCCTCCAGTTCCGCAAGGCGGCCGCCGCCCTGCGCGCCCTGTGGTCGGCCGGCAACTCCTACCTGGAGGAGAAGGCCCCCTGGCTGGAGATCAAGACCGACAAGGACGGCGCGGCCCTCACGCTGCGCACGGCGATGAACCTCATCCACCTCTACGCGGTGGTCTCCGAGCCCTTCATCCCGACGACGTCGGCCGCCATGCGCCAGGCCTTCGCCCTCGGTGACGACACGGCGACCTGGGTGACCCCGGACGAGGCGAAGGCCCTCACCGCGGTCCCGGCCGGCACCCCCTTCACGGTCCCGCCGGTGCTGTTCGCAAAGCTGACGGACGAGGACCTTCAGGCCTACAAGGAGCGCTTCGGCGGCGAGCCGGAGTAATTCGTTGCCGCGGTCAACCGGCCCCCGGTTCCGAAGTGTTGCAGCTCACCCTTATGGTTTCCGCCATGGCAGTACCAGAGGTCATTCCGATCGCCTACGCGCCGCGGCACCGTACCGAGAGCATCGGACGGTACGCGGACGGCCAGTTCCTGGCATCGGTCACCTACGCGTTCCCTGAAGGGTTCCGCCCCGACGACGGCTGGGAAGAGCACAAACGCCTCTACACCGTGCTCCACCTCTTCGACGCCGAGGGCCACTACCGCGACTCCGAGATCTGGTGCGCCGGCACCTGGGCCGAGCAGCAGCGCGACCCGGACGGGGACGAGTCCGTGCTCGCCCGCGCCCGGGTCCACCTGGCCAAGCTGCTGCGCAGCCTGCCGCGCCGCTCCTACACGGACATCGCCGTCCGCCCCTTCCGCGTCACCGTGGACGGCGTCCTGTTCGGCCTGCTGACCGGCGAGGACGACGGCGAGGCGTGGGCCGAGCTGTACCCGGACCACCTCGGTTTCGGCGAACCGTGGGACGGCACGTACGACACGTGACTACGACGAGGACGAGGCCGGCGCCGAGGCGCCCGGCTGCACCGCGTCGTCCGTGCCGTCGTGGGTCTCGTCGGGGTCGACGCCGACCGTGATCGAGGCGTGCACGCCCTTCGCGATGTGCTTCCTGTCGTACGCCAGCCTGAGCAGGCCACCCGTGGTGCCGCTCTGGTCGTAGATCGTGTCCTCGGTGAGCGTGGTGCGCTCGGTGGTGCTGGTGGAGTAGGGCGCGACCTTCGCGGAGGCGAGGACAGCCTCCTCGACGAAGAAGAACTGGCCGGTGTGGCAGGTGTGGCCGCCCTCGTAACCGGCGTCCGTCCAGGCGCCGTCGACGTGCACCTTGGTGTGGATGTGGACGGCACGGCCCCGGTACCAGCCCGGGAAGACCGTCGTGAAGGTCACCCGGCCGTCGCGGTCGGTCCGCCAGGTGCCGCGCAGGTAGCGCTTGTCGTCCGTGGGCTCCTCATGACCGCCGCCACCGGTGCCGCCGGACGGCGGTGCACCCGTCGGGGTGCCGCTCGGAGTGCCGCTCGGGGTGCCCGAGGGCGCGTCGGTCGGGGCGCTGCCGCCGCCGGTCGACAGGCTCTCGTAGCCGGAGTAGATGCCCAGCGCGTCGCAGTGCCAGATGTCCACGGCCGCGTTCCGGACCGGCTTGCAGGTCTCGGAGTCGATCACCTTGAGGCTGAGCGTGAGCGGGATGCCCTCCTTGTCCTCGGTGATGTCCCGGCGGATCTTGTCCGCGTCGATGTAGTACGGCCCCTCGGTGGTCTCCGAGGTCAGCTTGTAGCAGGTCCCGGCACTGCTGCCGCTCGCCGACGCGCCGGTGGCCGGCTCTTCCGCGGAGGCGTTCAGGGCGAGTCCGCCGCCGATGCCCACCGCCGCCACGGCGCCCGCGCCCGCGGCGACGACCTTGCGGCGTGTCAGGTCCTTCTTGTGTTGCGGCCCCTGGGCCGTCTGCTTTCCCGTCATGGTCGGCGAAGGTAGGAGGAGCACCTGTCAGGAGCGTGGGAAAGCACTGTGCGGACCCTTGAATCCTCGAAGGACGCCCGACTCCTCGGGGCGCGCCGCCCGGACGTGCCGCGGGCCCTCCCGCGCGAGGCGCGCGGCCCGCTCGTACTCCGCCGTCGTGCGGGCGTCCGCCGGCAGGGCCCGGGCGCCGCGATGGCACTCCGCGGCCTCGGTCAGCTCCCGCCCCGCCGAGGCGTCGGCGTCCGCCCGGCCCGCCGCGCCCCGCGGGGCCAGGCCGGCGCCCAGGTGCGGCAGCAGACGGTGGGCCTCGGCCTCCGCGTCCAGCCCGGACGCACCCCGTGCGGCCCGCGCCCGGCGCAGGGCGACGGCCGCACCCGCCGCCCCGGCGATCAGCAGCACCGCCAGCACGCTCGCGTACGCCATGGCCGACCTCCCTTGCCCGCCGGTCCGCGCCGACTCCCGCCTTGTCCTCTCCCATGACACGACGGTCCGCTGTGCCCCCTCCTCGCGCTGCCTGTGTGCTTGCGGTGAGCTCGTTCGGGCGTGGCGTGCGTCAGAGGGGCCCGGGCGCCCCGGCCACGGGAAAGGGCTCGAAACCGGTGCCGGTTTCGAGCCCTTCGGGTCCGCTCCGCCTACTTCGGCTGCGGCTTGCGCACCGACAGGTGCAGTTCCTTCAGCCGCGCCTCCTCCAGCTCCGTCGGCGCGCCCATCATCAGGTCCTGGGCGTTGCCGTTGAGCGGGAAGGCGATGGTCTCGCGGATGTTCGGCTCGTCGGCCAGCAGCATCACGATGCGGTCGACGCCGGGCGCGATGCCGCCGTGCGGCGGGGCACCGAAGCGGAAGGCGCGCAGCATGCCGGCGAACTTCTCCTCGACGGTCTCGCGGTCGTAACCCGCGATCTCGAAGGCCTTCAGCATGATGTCCGGCTCGTGGTTCCGGATCGCGCCGGAGGACAGCTCCACGCCGTTGCAGACGATGTCGTACTGCCAGCCGAGGATGTCCAGCGGGTCCTGGGTCTCCAGGGCCTCCAAGCCGCCCTGCGGCATCGAGAAGGGGTTGTGCGAGAAGTCGATCGCGCCGGTGTCCTCGTCCTTCTCGTACATCGGGAAGTCGACGATCCAGCAGAAGCGGAAGACGCCGTCCTCGAACTGCCCGGCGCGCTTGGCGGCCTCGACCCGCACCGCGCCCATGATCTTGGAGACCTCGTCGAACTCGCCCGCGCCGAAGAACACGGCGTGACCGGCGGCGAGCTGGAGCCGCTTGGTCAGCTCGGCGACGTTCTCCTCGGTGAGGAACTTGGCGATCGGGCCGGTCAGCGAGCCGTCCTCGGCCACGCGCACCCAGGCCAGGCCCTTCGCGCCCTGGGAGACCGCGAAGTCACCCAGCTGGTCGAAGAACTTGCGCGGCTGGTCCTGGACCGCCGGGACGGGCAGCGCGCGCACGTGCTTGCCCGCGAACGCCTTGAACTCCGAGCCCTCGAAGACGTCGGTGATGTCGACGAGCTCCAGCTTGGCCCGCAGGTCCGGCTTGTCGGAGCCGTACTTGAGCATGGCCTCGCGGAACGGGATCCGCGGGAAGGGCGAGGTGACGTGACGGCCGTTGCCGAACTCCTCGAAGAGCTCGGTCATCAGCTTCTCGACCGGCTGGAAGACGTCCTCCTGCTCGACGAAGGACATCTCGATGTCGAGCTGGTAGAACTCGCCCGGCGAGCGGTCCGCGCGCGCGTCCTCGTCGCGGAAGCAGGGCGCGATCTGGAAGTAGCGGTCGAAGCCGGAGATCATCAGCAGCTGCTTGAACTGCTGCGGGGCCTGCGGCAGCGCGTAGAACTTGCCGGGGTTCAGGCGCGAGGGCACGACGAAGTCGCGGGCGCCCTCGGGCGAGGTGGCGGACAGGATCGGCGTCGCCATCTCGTTGAAGCCCAGTGCCGTCATCTTGTGGCGGATCGCCGAGATGACGGACGTACGCAGCAGGATGTTGCGGTGCATGCGCTCGCGGCGCAGGTCCAGGAAGCGGTACTCCAGACGCCGCTCCTCGTTGACCCCGTCCTCGGTGTTGATCGTGAAGGGGAGCGGGGCGGCGGCGCCGAGCAGCTCGACCTCGCCCACCTCGACCTCGATCTCACCGGTCGGCAGGTCCGGGTTGACGTTCTCGGCGCCGCGGGAGACGACCGAGCCGTCGACGCGGACCGTGGACTCCTTGGTGACCTTGTCGAGGGCCTCGTAGGCGGCGGTGCCGGGGCGCGCGACGAGCTGCGTGATGCCGTAGTGGTCGCGCAGATCGATGAAGAGGATGCCGCCCAGGTCGCGCCGATTGTGCAGCCAGCCACTCAGCCGGACGTCGGTGCCGACGTCAGAGGAGCGGAGCTGGCCGCAGGTGTGGGACCTGTACCGATGCATCGTCGTTCATCCAGTCTTCGCGGATCGGGGGCACGTTTCACGTGAAACACCCCCAGCGTACCGGGCACCCCAAGATCGGCTCCCCACCATTAGGGGGCGACGATCGGTGGCACTCCCGGATCTCCTCTCCATAAAGTGGGGCAATGCGCACTGGTGAGCCTCTGCCCGCCGTGGGGGAGGTTCTGGCCGCCCTCGCGACCGGCATGTGGCACTGGGACACCGCCACCGACAAGGTCACGGTCGATGCCGAGGCAGCTCGGCTGCTCGGCCTGCCCGCCGAGGAGACCACCCTCACGGAGGCCCAGGCCAGGGCCCGTCTCCATCCGGTCGACTGGAACGAGATCACGGGTGTGGTCGGGCTGGCCGTCGCCGAGGGCACGCTGGCCGAGGTGCGGATCCGGATCATGGACGAGCAGGGTCGGGTCATCCGCGTCGTCCGCTCCCGCTCCAAACCGTCGTTCGACCCGGTGAAGCGGGCCTTCCAGCTGATCGGCACCCTTCAGGAGGTGACCGAGCCGACGCCCGGCACACCCGCCGGGCGCAGCGCCGTCACCGGCGACTGGCGGCGCTCCCGGGAGGCGTTCCTGCTGGACGCGGGCCGTGCGCTGGCGGAGGCGCGGTCGACGGCGGAGGTGCTGCGGGTCGCGGCGGGCCTGTCGATGCCCGGCTTCACCCCGGACGGGCTGGCGGTGTTCGGCGTCGAGGGCGATCGGCTGACGATCATCGGCCACCACGGGCACCAGCCCGGCGACGACAGCCCCTTCTCGCACATGTCCCTGGACACGGACTACCCGGCCGCCGAGGTGGCCCGTACCGGCCGTGCCGTCTACCTCTCCACCCCCGACCAGTACAAGGCCCGCTATCCGGCCACCTGGCCCCTCGCCTCGTCCTTCGGCCGCCACTCCTGGGCGTTCCTGCCGCTGACCGTGGCCGGGCGCACGATGGGGGCCTGGATGGCGGCCTTCGCCTACCCCGTCACCTTCAACCCGGACGAGCGGTCCGTGCTGACGACGGTGGCCCGCATGCTCGCCCAGGCGCTGTCCCGGGCCGGCGCCGCCGAGACCGAGCGCGCGCTGACCGACGGCCTCCAGCGCTCGATGCTGCCGACGCTCGGCCCGCAGATACCGGGGATGAGCGTGGCCGCCCGCTACGTGCCCACCGGCGGCGGCCTCCAGGTCGGCGGCGACTGGTACGACATGATCCCGCTGCCCGGGGGACCCTCGTCCGGTTCGGGACGGATCGCCCTGGTCATCGGCGACGTGCAGGGCCACGACGTCCGTGCGGCGGGCCTGATGGGCCAGCTGCGGATCGCCCTGCGGGCCTACGCCTCCGAGGGCCACCGCCCCGACGCGGTGCTCTCCCGCGCCTCCCGCTTCCTGCACGGCATGACGGACGGCGGCACCGACGGCGACGCGCTCGCCGACCTGCGCTTCGCGACCTGCCTGTACGTCGAGGCCGACCCGGCGACCGGCACCCTGCACATCGCCCGTGCCGGGCACCCCGACCCGGCGATCCGGATGGTTGACGGCACGGTGCTGGCCCGGCCGACGGCGGGCGGCCTGCCGCTCGGCATCGACCCGGACGCCGACTACCCGACCACCCGGATCACCCTCGAACCCGGCGAGACGATGCTGATCTGCACCGACGGTCTGATCGAGACCGGCGGGCACGACCTGGAGAGCGGCTGGCAGCGGCTGCGCACGATCCTCGAGGAGCACAAGGGCGATCTGGAGGAGCTGGCGGACGCCCTGGTGCAGGGTGTGCACGGGCCCTCCTCGCACCACACCACCGGCCCGTTCGCCGATCGGCGCGAGGACGACATAGCCGTCCTGCTGCTGCACCGCCCGGGGGAGGGCAGCGGCGAGACGCTGTTCCTGCCGCCCCCGGTGCGCCGCACCATGCTGTCCGTCGCGCAGGCCGAACCGGAGCGGGTGGCGGTGGCCCGCCAGCAGCTGCGCGAGCTGCTGCACGACTGGCCCTCGCCCGACCAGGTCGACTCGGCGGTGCTGCTGGTCTCGGAGATGCTCACCAACGTCCTGGTGCACACCGACGCCGACGCGTTGCTGCTGGCCGAGGTGCGCGGCGAGCCCGGCAGCCGCCGGATGCGCGTGCAGGTCACCGACACCAGCGACGCCCTGCCGCACAAGCGCCGCCCGGGCGAACTGGCCTCCTCGGGCCGCGGCCTGGTCCTGATGGAACTCCTCGCCGACGCCTGGGGCGTGGACCCCCAGGGCGAGGGCAAGAGCATCTGGTTCGAGCTCTACGAGTCCGGCGACTCCGACGGCACGGCCCCGGAGGACGCGTTCCCCGAGGAACCCCCGGAGGACGCGTTCCCCGAGGAACCCGGCGCGGCGCCGGCGTAGCGCGCCCGCAGTTCGCCGATCACCCCGAAGGCCGCCGCGGTGAGCGGGACGGCCAGGAGCATGCCGAGGATGCCGGCGACCGACGCGCCCGCCGTGATCGCGACCATCACCACCGCCGGGTGCATCTGCACCGTACGGCTCTGGATCATCGGCTGGAGGACGTGGCCCTCCAGCACCTGCACGGCGACGACGGCGCCGAGGGCCCACAGGGCGATCACGAAGCCGCGGTCGGCGAGCGCGACCAGGACGGCGACGGCGCCGGAGATGAAGGCACCGAGGTAGGGGATGTAGGCGCCGACGAAGACCAGCGCGCCGAGTCCGACGGCGCCGGGCACGTCCAGCACCAGCAGCGCGACCGTGATGCAGAGGGCGTCGATGAGCGCGATGAGGGTGGTGCCGCGCATGAACCCCTCGACGGCCCCGTAGGCCCGCCGGGCCATGGCCTCCAGGGTGTCGCCGCCGCGGCCCGGGACCAGGCCCCGGATCAGGCCGGCGGCCCGGTGCGAGTCCCGCAGGAAGAAGAAGACGAGCAGCAGGGCCAGCACCGCCATGGCGATGCCCTCGCCGACGACGCTGACCCCGCTGATGACGTTGGAGGCGGCCGTGCCGCCGAACCTGCCGAGCAGGTCCTTGGCGTTGGAGGCGAGGTCGTCCAGGGAGGTCCCGGCGGCCCCGAAGTGATCGGCGACGCTGCGGCCGGCGTCCTTCAGCGAGGCGATGATCTGGTCCCCGGTGTCGATGAGGGCGGCGACCACGACGTACACGGCACCGCCGACGACGGCCACGACGGCCACGCACGTCAGCCCGGCCGCGATCGACCGGTTGACCTTCGCCCGCACCAGCCGCCGGTACAGCGGCCCGAGGAGCGCGGTGCCGAGCAGCGCGAGCAGCACCGGCGTGACCGCGGTCCTGAGCTCCGCGCAGAGCCGGATGCCGACCCACCCGACGCCCGCCACCAGCAGGATGACGGCGCACCAGGCACCGAGCCGCCGTACGGGACCGGGAAGCAGCGGCTGGGGAACGGGCACCCTCTCATCTGGCCATACGCCGGATGCCGTGTCGCGCTGGGACCGCCGAACGAGAGGTCCGGCGGTCCCAGCGTCAACAGGTGGGTGCGGGTGTGCCTTACAGGCCGCCCTCGGTCATCCCGTGCACCGCGGGGACGGTGCCCAGACGGCCCTTCTGGAAGTCCTCGAAGGCCTGCTGGAGCTCGTCACGGGTGTTCATGACGAAGGGGCCGTAGTGGGCCATGGGCTCGCGGATCGGCTGCCCGCCCAGGAGCACGACCTCCAGGTCCGGCGTGTGCGAGTCCTGCTGCTCGTCCGCGCGGACGGTCAGCGAGCCGCCGCTGCCGAAGACGGCCGTCTGCCCCATCCGGATCGGACGGCGGTCGGCGCCGACGCTGCCCTGGCCGGCCAGGACGTAGGCGAGGCCGTTGAAGTCCTCGCGCCACGGCAGGGTGACCTCCGCACCCGGCGCCACGGTCGCGTGGAGCATCGTGATCGGCGTGTGCGTGATGCCGGGGCCCTGGTGGCCGTCCAGCTCACCGGCGATCACCCGCAGCAGCGCCCCGCCGTCCGGGGTCGTCAGCAGCTGCACGCTGCCGCCGCGGATGTCCTGGTAGCGCGGGGCCATCATCTTGTCCTTGGCCGGGAGGTTCACCCACAGCTGCAGGCCGTGGAAGAGACCGCCGGACATGACCAGCGCCTCCGGCGGGGCCTCGATGTGCAGCAGGCCGGAGCCCGCGGTCATCCACTGGGTGTCGCCGTTGGTGATGGTGCCGCCACCGCCGTTGGAGTCCTGGTGGTCGAAGATCCCGTCGATGATGTAGGTGACGGTCTCGAATCCGCGGTGCGGGTGCCAGGGGGTGCCCTTGGGCTCGCCCGGCGCGTACTCCACCTCGCCCATCTGGTCCATCATGATGAACGGGTCGAGGTACTTGTAGTTGATCCCGGCGAACGCCCGGCGCACCGGGAAGCCCTCACCCTCGAAACCGCTCGGCGCGGTCGTGACGGCGAGCACGGGACGTGCCACGGCATCGGCCGGCGCGGTCACGCGCGGCAGCGTCAGCGGGTTCTCGACGGTCACTGCAGGCATGTCGGTACCTCCTTGTGCGGCCAGTTTAGTTGAGCATTGAACTTTCTGCCACCCACAACAGAGGGAGCCCGGAGGGCATTCCCTCCGGGCTCCCTGAAGTGGGTGTCAGCCGTACATCCTGCGCATGGCGAACTCGACCATCTGCTCCACCGCCTTCGCGTCGAAGACCATCCGGTGCTCGCCCTCCATGTCGAGGACGAAGCCGTAGCCGGTGGGCAGCAGGTCGATCACCTCGGCACCGGTGATCACGAAGTACTTGGACTCCTTGCCGGCGTATCGGCGCAGCTCCTTGAGGGAGGTGAACATCGGGATCACCGGCTGCTGGGTGTTGTGCAGCGCGAGGAATCCGGGGTTGTCGCCGCGCGGGCAGTAGACCTTCGACGTGGCGAAGACCTGCTGGAAGTCCTCCGCGGACAGCTGGCCGGTGGTGAAGGCCCGCACCGCGTCGGCGAGCGACGGCGGGGACGGCTCGGGATACAGCGGTGGCTGCTGCCCGTAACCGCCCGGGCCCGGCGGCGCCTGGGCGTACTGCTGCTGAGCACCCGCACCCACGTTCTGGTCGTAGCCGTACATGAGCGCAAGAGTACTGAGTCACAGATGACCCATTCGGGGTTGCTTCTTATTACCGACGGGTAGCATCATCGTAGCTACTTGTTGGTACGTGAACTAGAAGCAGCGCGAGGATCCACAACCAGTGCCTCGCCGATATCTCTCAACGGAGCCGTCGCCATGGGGCACTACAAGTCGAATCTCCGCGACATCGAGTTCAACCTGTTCGAAGTCCTCGGACGGGACAAGGTGTACGGCGCCGGACCGTTCGCTGAGATGGACACCGAGACCGCGAAGAGCATCCTCGAGGAACTGACCCGCCTCGCGGAGAACGAGCTGGCCGACTCCTTCGCGGACGCCGACCGCAACCCGCCGGTCTTCGACCCGGAGACGAACACCGCCCCGGTCCCCGAGACGTTCAAGAAGAGCTACAAGGCCTTCATGGACTCCGAGTACTGGCGCCTGGGCCTGCCCGAGGAGATCGGCGGCACCACCTCCCCGCGCTCCCTGATCTGGGCCTACGCGGAGCTGGTCCTCGGCTCGAACCCGGCCGTGTGGATGTACGCCTCCGGCCCGGCCTTCGCCGGCATCCTCTTCGACGAGGGCAACGACGTCCAGAAGCACATAGCGAAGATCGCCGTGGAGCGGACCTGGGGCTCCACCATGGTCCTCACGGAGCCCGACGCCGGCTCCGACGTCGGCGCCGGCCGCACCAAGGCGGTCCAGCAGGAGGACGGCTCCTGGCACATCGAGGGCGTCAAGCGCTTCATCACCTCCGGCGAGCACGACATGGAGGAGAACATCCTCCACTACGTCCTCGCCCGCCCCGAGGGCGCCGGCCCCGGCACCAAGGGCCTCTCGCTCTTCCTCGTCCCGAAGTACCTCTTCGACTTCGAGACGGGCGAGCTGGGCGAGCGCAACGGCGTCTACGCGACCAACGTCGAGCACAAGATGGGCCTGAAGGCCTCCAACACCTGCGAGATGACCTTCGGCGACCAGCACCCCGCCAAGGGCTGGCTGATCGGCGACAAGCACGACGGCATCCGCCAGATGTTCCGCATCATCGAGTTCGCCCGCATGATGGTCGGCACGAAGGCGATCTCCACGCTCTCGACCGGCTACCTGAACGCGCTGGAGTACGCCAAGGAGCGCGTCCAGGGCCCCGACCTCGCGAACTTCATGGACAAGACCGCGCCCAAGGTCACCGTCACGCACCACCCGGACGTGCGCCGCTCGCTGATGACGCAGAAGGCGTACGCCGAGGGCATGCGCGCCCTGGTCATGTACACCGCAGCGCTCCAGGACGACATCCAGGTCAAGGAGGCGGCCGGCGAGGACGCCAAGGCCGAGCACGCGCTCAACGACCTGCTCCTGCCGATCGTGAAGGGCTACGGCTCCGAGAAGGGCTACGAGCAGCTCGCCCAGTCGCTGCAGACCTTCGGCGGCTCCGGCTTCCTGCAGGAGTACCCGATCGAGCAGTACATCCGCGACGCCAAGATCGACACCCTCTACGAGGGCACCACCGCGATCCAGGGCCAGGACTTCTTCTTCCGGAAGATCGTCCGCAACCAGGGCGCCGCGCTGAACTCGCTCGCCGAGGACATCAAGAAGTTCCTGGCGCTCGGCGAGGGCGGGGAGGAGCTGTCCGCCGCCCGCGAGCACCTGGCGAAGGCCGCCGTCGAGCTGGAGGCCATCGTCGGCCTGATGCTGACCGACCTCGCCGCCACCGAGCAGGACGTCAAGAACATCTACAAGGTGGGCCTCAACACCACCCGCCTGCTGATGGCCTCCGGTGACGTGGTCGTCGGCTACCTGCTGCTGAAGGGCGCCGCGATCGCCGCCGAGAAGCTCCCGACGGCGTCCAGCAAGGACAAGGCGTTCTACCAGGGCAAGATCGCCGCGGCGAAGTTCTTCGCGGCGAACGTCCTGCCCGGCGTCACCGGCGCGCGCAAGCTCGCCGAGGGGGTCGAACTGGACCTGATGGAGCTCGACGAGGCCGCCTTCTAGCACACCCCGCACGGGTTCCGGCAGCCCGCCTTCTGGGTAGCCAGAATTTCATATCGCCCTCACGAGGGCCCGCTCCCGGGACGAGGAGTGGGCCCTCGTACGTCGTTAAGGTGAACCCCATGAGCGAACCCCCCCGCTTCGACCGCGGACACACCGACGACCTGATGTCCTTCCTCGCGGCGAGCCCGTCGCCGTACCACGCGGTGGCGAGTGCCGCCGAGCGGCTGGAGAAGGCCGGGTTCCGGCAGGTCGCGGAGACGGACGCCTGGGACTCGGACGCATCGGCGGTCTCCGCCTCCGGCAGCGGCGGCAGGTACGTCCTGCGCGGCGGCGCGATCGTGGCCTGGTACGTCCCCGAGGGAGCGGCGCCCCACACGCCGTTCCGCATCGTCGGCGCGCACACCGACTCCCCGAACCTGCGGGTCAAGCCGCAGCCGGACACCGGAGCGCACGGCTGGCGCCAGGTGGCCGTGGAGATCTACGGCGGGCCGCTGCTGAACTCCTGGCTCGACCGCGACCTGGGCCTCGCGGGCCGGCTCACCCTGCGGGACGGCTCGACGCGCCTGGTCAACGTGGACCGGCCGCTGCTGAGGGTCCCCCAGCTCGCCATCCACCTGGACCGCTCGGTGTCCGCGGACGGCCTCAAGCTCGACAAGCAGCGCCACATGCTGCCCATCTGGGGGCTGGGCAACGACGTGCGCGAGGGCGACCTGATCGCCTTCCTGGAGGAGGAGTTCGGGCTCGGCGCCGGCCAGGTCACCGGCTGGGACCTGATGACGCACTCCGTGGAGGCACCCTCCTACCTGGGCCGCGACAAGGAACTGGTCGCGGGGCCGCGCATGGACAACCTGCTGTCGGTCCACGCCGGCGTGGCCGCGCTCGCCGGGGTCGCCGGGCACGACCTGCCGTACATCCCCGTGCTCGCCGCCTTCGACCACGAGGAGAACGGCTCGCAGTCGGACACCGGCGCGGACGGGCCGCTGCTCGGCAGCGTGCTGGAGCGTTCGGTGTTCGCGCGGGGCGGGACCCTCGAGGACCGGGCGAGAGCCTTCGCGGGCACGGTGTGCCTGTCCTCGGACACCGGCCACGCGGTCCACCCCAACTACGCCGAGCGGCACGACCCGACGCACCACCCGCGGGTCAACGGCGGACCGATCCTCAAGGTCAACGTCAACAACCGCTACGCCACCGACGGTTCGGGCCGCGCGGTCTTCGCCGCCGCCTGCGAGCGGGCGAACGTCCCCTTCCAGTCCTTCGTCTCCAACAACTCCATGCCGTGCGGCACCACCATCGGCCCGATCACCGCGGCCCGGCACGGCATCAGGACCGTCGACATCGGCGTGGCGATCCTGTCGATGCACAGCGCCCGCGAGCTGTGCGGGGCCGACGACCCGCATCTGCTGGCCAACGCCCTGGTGGCCTTCCTGGAGGGCGCGCCGTCGTGACGTGAGCCGCACCCGGCCGACGTGAGCGGTCGCCTCCGCATGACCAGCGGACCTCCGGGTACACGGAGTTGACCGAACGTCCGGAACAGACCGGACCGGACAGGGAGGCGACACTCATGGGCCTCGGCGGATGCATCATCCTCATCGCCGCGGGAGCAATACTCACCTTCGCGACGGACTGGCACATGAAGGGGGTCAACCTCGACCTGGTCGGCATCATTTTGATGATCGTCGGCCTGATCGGGGTCACCACCTTCAGCAGCATCGCGCGCCGGCGGCGCGTCATGGTGCCGCCCACGACCCCGGTCGTGGAGGAGGAGCGCCACCACCACCGCGACGGCTACAGCGACGGCTACGGCGTCTGATCGTCCATGCCGGCCAGGACCAGCGGCAACCGGTCCGCTCCCCTCTCGGTGAGGCGGACCGGCACGCCCCAGTCCTGCTGGTGGACATGGCAGGCCGGGTACTCGGCGGACTCGTCGTCGTCGCAGGACGCCGCCGTGGCGGAGACGTGCAGCACGCCCTCCCCGACCGCGGGGTCCAGCTCCAGGCCGCGGCTGAGGTCGGTGCCCGCGCCCTCCCCCGCCCGCAGCAGCTCCGGCGGGGTGGCGGAGACCAGCAGACGGGTCGAGGGGCCGTACCGGGTGTCGAGCTTCTGGCCCGCCGGGGCCTGGAAGATCACGTCCAACTCCAGCCTGCCGGGCGCCACTTCGGTGGCGGCGCGCTGGGTGCGGTGGGCGACCGAGGCCACCTTCACCGCCGCCTCCGGCAGGCGCAGCCGGGTCAGCCGGTGCCGGGCCGACTCGACCACCACGATGTCCTCGCCGGCGGGGACCGCGTCGCTCGGCTCCCGCAGGTCCGTGGCCAGGGTGGTGACCTCGCCGGTCGCCGGGTCGAAGCGGCGCAGGGCGTGGTTGTAGGTGTCGCTGACCGCGACCGAGCCGTCGGGCAGCGCGGTGACGCCCAGCGGGTGCTGCAGCAGGGCCTGGTCCGCGGCCCCGTCGCGGTGCCCGAAGTCGAACAGCCCGGTGCCCACGGCCGTGTGGACGTTGCCGTCGAGGTCCACCCAGCGCAGCGCGGACGTCTCGGAGTCGGCGACCCAGAGGCGGTCGGCGGTGGCGGCGAGCCCGGAGGGCTGCGCGAACCAGGCCTCGGCGCCGGGGCCGTCCACCAGCCCCTCGTTCGTCGTGCCCGCCGTGACGGCGACCGTTCGCGTCGCGGGGTCGTAGGCCCACAGCTGGTGCACGCCCGCCATGGCGATCCAGACCCGGCCGCCGAAGAGCGCGACGTCCCACGGCGAGGACAGGTCGATCTCGCGGGCCGGGCCCGAGGTGGGTGAGCCCCGCCACCACTGCCGGCCCGTGCCCGCCAGGGTCGTGACCTCGCCGGAGGCCACGTCGAGCCGCCGCAGCGCGTGATTGACGGTGTCGGCGATGACGACCGCGCCCTCGTCGAGCAGGGCGAGTCCCTGCGGCTCGCTGAACGCGGCGGCCCCGGCCGGGCCGTCCGTGAACCCGCGCGCGCCGGATCCGATCCGCCGCACGACGCTCTCCCCGTCCGCCGCGAGCTCCACCAGCTGATGCCGGGTGGTGTCGCTCACCAGGAAGTTCCCGGAGGGCAGCAGGAGCGCCTTGCCGGGGAAGCGCAGGGTGGTGGGCTGCGGCTCGGGCGCGACGTACGGCCCGTCCCCGCGCCGCAGCGTCCCCTTCGCCGCGTGCTCGGCCTCCAGCTCGGTCACCAGGCGCTCGATGGCGTGCACATGCCCCTCACCGGCATGCTGCGCGACGACGTACCCCTCGGGATCGATCACCACGAGCGTCGGCCACGCGCGCACCGCGTACTGCTTCCAGGTCGCGAGCTCCGGGTCGTCGAGCACCGGATGCGCCACCCCGTACCGCTCCACGGCGTCGGCCACCGCCGCATGCTCCGCCTCGTGCACGAACTTCGGCGAGTGCACACCGATCACGACGACGGTGTCCGCGTGCTTCTCCTCCAGCTCACGCAACTCGTCGAGGACGTGCAGGCAGTTGATGCAGCAAAATGTCCAGAAGTCGAGCACGACGATGCGTCCGCGCAGGTCGGCCAGCCTGTACTGCTTGTCGCCGGTGTTCAGCCAGCCGCCCTTGCCGGTCAGCTCGGGGGCGCGTACCCGGACCCGGCGTGGAGTGGAGTCGGTCATGGATCAAGGGTGCCACCCGGCACCGACAACCCGCCCGGCGCCCGTCTGCGGGCCCGCTCCCCGGCCCCGCCTGGTCCCTCAGTCCTGATGCACCACATTGCTGCCCGGGCCGCCCGAGAGGGTGTCCGTGCCCGGGCCGCCGTAGAGGTGGTCGTTGCCGCTGTTGCCGTACAGCTTGTCCTTGCCGCTGTTTCCGTACAGGACGTCGTCGCCGGTGCCGCCGTAGAGCGAGTCGTCGCCGGTGCCGCCGTAGACGGTGTCGTTGCCGTCGTCGCCCGAGAGGTACTGGGCGCCGTCGCCGCCGTGCAGGACGTCGTCGCCCGCGCCGCCCTGGACGATGTTGTCGCCGCCGCTCGCGAAGATCGTGTCCTTGCCGTCGCCGCCCCAGGCCAGGCCCTCGGCGCCGACGTTGATCGTGTCGTTGCCGGCGTCGCCCGAGACGTAGGCGCCGTCCAGGCGGCCGGTGTCGATGGCGTGGTCGTCGCCCGCGCCGAGCGAGATCTCGGCGTAGTAGTAGATCTGGTCGGTCGCGTTGTTGTACGCGGCCTTGTCGTTGCCGTCGCCGAGGTCCATGACCAGGGCGGCGTACGGATCCTGGCTGTCGACGTTGGTGACCGTGCACGAGACCTTCGTCCGGTCCGCGCCGTCGAGGTACGCGCAGTCGTGGCCCGCGCCGATCGGGACGACGTCGTCGATCACGTAGGTGATGCCGGTTCGGTCCGCGGTGTAGGAGGCGGTGACCATGGCCGTGTTGGCCTGGCCGGGGGCGGCCTTGTAGGTGAGCTGCCAGTCGTAGGCGTTGACCGCGGCGGTGGCCGGCGCCGTCGCGGCGGCGGCCGGACCGGCCGCGGTGAGCGGGACGGCGACGGCCGCGCCGAGGGCGAGCGTCACCGCCGGGACGGCGCGTATCAGCCTGCGGCGGGCGGGACGAGAGCGCATGGAGGACCTCCGGGTGAGACGTGAGCAGCCGTGCGGCTTGCTCAACGTCCGACTCGGGGCCCACCCGTTTGGTTGGCCAACTCCCGTGTGGGCACGGGAAGTTCACTTCGGGGACACCTCATGGCCCGGTGGATTCCGGGGCCCGGTCAGCGCAGGGCGTGCCCGGTGGTCGCGTCCACGTGGTCCGGAACCTCGTCGTGCCGGTCGCCGACCGTGGAGGTGCCGGTCGGTTCGAGCAGCAGGATCTCGGTGGGCACGCGCGCGTACGGCTTGTGCTCGGTGCCGCGGGGGACGGTGAAGACCGCACCGCGCGGCAGGACGACCGTGCGCTCGCCGGCCGGCTCGCGCAGGGAGATGTGCAGCTCGCCGGAGAGCACCAGGAAGAACTCGTCGGTGTGGTCGTGGACGTGCCAGAGGTGCTCGCCCTCGACCTTGGCGACGCGGACGTCGTAGTCGTTGACGGTGGTGACGATGCGGGGGCTCCACCGCTCGCCGAAGGAGGCGAGGGCCTGGTCGAGCAGGACGGGTTCGTTGGTCATGCACGCCATCGTCCGTGGTGGCCCGGCGCGGGCACGAGTGCTAGAAATCGCACATGCCGCAACGATCCTCGCAAGCCCCCACCCGCGCATCCAGGTCGCGGACCAGGACCCCGCACCGGGTCGCCGTGATCGTCGACGAGGGCACCAACCCCTTCGAGGTGGGCGTCGCGACCGAGCTCTTCGGGCTGCCACGGCCCGAACTCGGCCTCGCCGCCCCGCTGTACGAAGTGACGCTGTGCGCGCCCACGCGCGAGGTGCGCATGAACCACGGCTTCTTCACCGTGACCGGGGTGGCGGGCCTGGACGCCGTGGACGACGCGGACACCCTCGTCGTGCCGGGCCGGCCGGACAACGTCGTGCCGCGCGGCGAGGCCGTCCTGGAGGCGATCCGGCGCACCCACGCGCGCGGGGCGCGCGTCATGAGCCTGTGCACCGGAAGTTTCGCGCTCGCCGAGGCCGGGCTGCTCGACGGGCGCCGGGCCACCACCCACTGGATGTGGGCACGGACCTTCCGCGAGCTGCATCCGAGGGTCCTGCTGGAGCCCGACGTGCTCTTCGTCGACGAGGGCGACGTGCTGACCGCCGCGGGCAGCGCGGCGGCGCTCGACCTCGGTCTGCACGTCGTACGGCAGGACCATGGCGCGGAGATCGCCAACGCCGTGTCGCGGCGCCTGGTCTTCGCCGCCCACCGGGACGGCGGGCAGCGGCAGTTCGTGGAGCGGCCGGTGCCGGACGTGCCCGAGGAGTCGCTCGCTCCCCTGCTGGCGTGGGCCCAGGAGCGGCTGGGGGAGCCGCTGACGGTGGCGGAGCTGGCGGCCCGCGCGGCCGTCTCCCCCGCGACCCTGCACCGGCGCTTCCGGAGCGAGCTGGGCACGACCCCGCTGGCCTGGCTCACGGCGGAGCGGGTGGCGCTGGCCTGCCGGCTGATCGAGCGCGGGGAGGAGCGGCTGGACGTGGTGGCGGCCCGCAGCGGCCTGGGGACCGCGGCGAACCTCCGCGCGCGCCTGCGGGCCGGCACCGGACTCAGCCCGTCGGCCTACCGGCGGCGTTTCGGACCGGCCGCCGGGGAAGCGGTGACGGTATGAGATTCCTCGTACGCGACCGGCTCCTCGGCTTCGGTGACGACTACTGGATCGAGGACGAGCACGGCAACAAGGTGTTCCTCGTCGACGGCAAGGCCATGCGGCTCAGGGACACCTTCGAGATCAAGGACGTGCGCGGGCGCGTCCTGATCGACATCCACCAGAAGATGTTCGCCCTGCGCGACACGATGGTGATCGAGCGCGAGGGCGAGGCCCTGGCCACCATCCGGCGCAAGCGCCTGTCCCTGCTGCGCAACCACTACCGGGTCGCCCTAGTCGACAGCACCGAGCTCGACGTCAGCGGCAAGATCCTGGACCGGGAGTTCGCCGTCGAGTACGACGGCGAACTGCTCGCCGTGATCTCCCGGCGCCGGCTGCACGTGCGGGAGACCTACGGCGTCGACGTGGTGCGCGACGACGCGGACCCGGCGCTGCTGATCGCCGTGGCGGTGTGCGTGATCCACCTGGCGGAGAAGGAGCGGGAGGACTGAGGCGCGGGAGGACCGAGCCCCCACGGGGGGGGACTGAGCCCCGGGAGGACCGAGACGCGGGCGGGCCGGGGAGAGCGAGCCGGGCCGGGTGCGACCGCCGGGCACACCCTAGGGGCGGCGCGGCGGCTCCAGGCCCAGCATGCGGTCCTTGAGGGCGGGGAACTGCTCCCGGGTCGTCGCGACCTTCCCGGGCTCGAGTTCCACGGTGAGGACCTCCTCGCCGGCGCCCGCTTGGGCCAGCACCTCGCCCCATGGATCCACCACGATCGAGTGACCCGCCTGCGGAACTCCCGCGTGCGTCCCGGCCGTTCCACAGGCGAGCACGTACGCCTGGTTCTCGACCGCCCGCGCCTGGGCCAGCAGCGTCCAGTGCGACCGGCGGCGCTCCGGCCAGCCCGCCGGGACGACGAGAGTCTCGGCGCCGGCGTCGACGAGGCCGCGGAAGAGCTCGGGGAAGCGGAGGTCGTAGCAGGTCGCGAGGCCGAGGGTGGTCTCGGGCAGACGGGCCGTCACCAGGTCCCGGCCCGCGCCCATCAGCACGGCCTCGCCCTTGTCGAAGCCGAAGCGGTGGATCTTGCGGTAGGCGGCGGCGAGGTCGCCGGTGGGGGAGAAGAGGAGGGAGGTGTTGTAGAGGGGGCCCTCGGGGTCACGCTCGGGGATCGAGCCCGCGTGCAGCCATACGCCCGCGTCGCTCGCGGCCTTCGCCATGGCTTCGTGGGTCGGCCCGTCGAGCGGTTCGGCCTCGTCGGCGAACGCCTGGTAGGCGAAGGCGCCCGTGGTCCACAGCTCCGGCAGGACGACCAGATCGGCTCCGGCTTGTTCGCTCACCAGCGACGCCACCCGCCGCCGACGCGATTCGACCGATTCGTCCTCGTTCACGTCGATCTGGAGCAGAGAGGCGCGCACACTACCACCGTCCTGGCATTCGAGCCGTCCACACGGGCCTACGATCGTCACACGAAAGCACTGCCGGGGTGCCTCACAGCAGCGTAACTTAGCGTCTCAAGACACCCGCCGAGTGCAGCCACCTCCCGCTGGCAACGCTGCCACCAACCGCCCGAGTACCGACCGCCGAGGGGTCCCGTTCCGTGAGTCTGCATCCCACCCTCCAGCCCTACGCCGACGCCTGGACCCACTCCATCGAAGCGATATCCGAACTGGTGGGGCCGCTTGCGGAGGGAGAGTGGAACAGGCGAACGCCGTGCCCGGGCTGGTCCGTCCGTGACGTGGTCTCCCATGTCATCGGCCTCGACTGCGAGATGCTCGGCGACCCGCGTCCCATCCACACGCTGCCGCGCGACCTGTACCACGTCACCAACGACCAGCAGCGCTACACGGAGATCCAGGTCGACGTCCGCCGCCACCACACGGCTCCGGAGATGACCTCCGAGCTGGAGTACGTGATCATCCGTCGCAACCGCCAGCTGCGGAACGAGAGCCGGGACCCCGGCACCAAGGTGCGCGGCCCGCTCGGCGCCGAGACCACGCTCGAGGAGTCCATGCGCAAGCACGCCTTCGACGTGTGGGTGCACGAGCAGGACCTGCGCGCCGCCCTCGGCCGCCCGGGCAACCTCGACTCCCCCGGCGCGCACATCGCGCGGGACGTGCTCCTGGCCAAGCTGCCGGAGGTCGTCGCCGACATGGCGTCCGCACCGCGCAGTTCGGCGATCGTCTTCGACGTGCACGGCCCGATCGAGTTCCTGCGCACGATCCGCGTGGACATCCAGGGCCGCGGAACGCTGGAGACCGCTCCCGCGCTCGGCCCCGCCGCCACCCTCACCCTCGACTGGGAGACGTTCGTCCGGCTGGCCTGCGGCCGGGTGGCGCCGGAGGCCGTGGCGGACCGGGTGAAGGCGGAGGGCGACCCGGAGCTGACGTCGGCGATACTGCGCAACTTCTCGGTGACCGCGTAGCGCGGGCGGGCTCAGCGGTCCTCGGTCACGGACGTGGCGACGCCGTCGGCGATCACGACCTTGGCCGACACCCCCTTCTTGGCGGCGGCCTCGAGCTGGTCGAGCGTGCAGGTGGACATCGACTCGGACATGGGGCTGCCGCAGATGGTGCCGGCGCCCCGCACGGCGGTGTCGTCGGCGACGTAGAACGCCTGCTCCACGCCCTTCATGTCGGAGACGGTGTACTTGCCCGGGGCGAGGTAGCTCACGTTGCCGAGCCAGGTGCCGCTCACGCCCTTCGCGCCGGTGCCGGAGCCCGATCCGGTGCCGTTGTCGACGTCGTGGCGCTCGCGTACGGCGGTGGCGATGCCGTTCTTCAACGTCACGTCGGCGGTGACGGCCGCCTTCCTGGTGGCCGTCTCCAGCTGGTCGAGGGTGCAGCGGGGGCGGGCCTCGGAGCGGAGGCTGCCGCAGATCCGGCCGGCGCCGTGGACGGCGGTGTCGTCGGCGACGTAGAACTCCTGGTCGGTCTTTCCGGGGGCGTGCACCAGGTACTTGCCGGGCGCGAGGTAGCTGACCGTGCCGCCGGTGTAGGTGCCGGTGACGCCGTGCCGGGTGCTCGAGGCGTTCCGGGCCGCCGTACCGGAGGAGTTCTGCCCGGCGGCGGACGAGCCCGAGGAGGTCCCGTGCCGGGAGGTCTTCGACACCGACGCGTGCCGGGCGCCGCCGTTCTTGGCCCCGTCGCCCGACGAGCCGCTGTGCGCGGAGCCGCTCTGACAAGCGGTCATCAGCAGGCCGGCCGTGACGGCGGCGGTGACGAGGGCGGCCTTGCGGACGTGGCGGTTCATCGACGGTTTCCCTTCGAAGGCGAGGACTGCGTTCGTCGACTATGAGGGCCCACCGGCCGCTCGGGTCACACCCGTCCTCGCTTCACGACATCGCTGTCACGCGCCTGGGACAGAGCAACATCCGCGCTGCGAAACGCCGGTCGCGATGAACCGGCTCCGCCTCATACGGGCACGTGCACCGTCTCCACCCGGCTCGCCACCAGCCGCTCCCGCTCGCGCCGGGCGACGCGCCCGCGCAGCCGCAGGATCTGGCTGATCCCGAGCGCCTGGAGCACGAACACCGCGGAGAAGGCGACGGTGTAGTTGTCGCCGGTGGCGTCGAGCAGCACGCCGATCGCGAACAGGGTGGTCATCGACGCGACGAAACCACCCATGTTGGTGATCCCGGAGGCCGTGCCCTGACGCTCGGCCGGGTTGGCGGGCCGCGCGAAGTCGAAGCCGATCATCGACGCCGGGCCGCACGCGCCGAGCACCGTGCACAGCACGATCAGCAGCCACATCGGCGCCGTGTCGGCCGGGTAGGCGATGGTGGCCGCCCACACCGTCGCCGTCGCGGCCACGGTCCCGAGCGCCAGCGGCAGCCGTGCCGCGTGGTGCCGGGCGATGATCTGGCCGTAGACGAGGCCCACGACCATGTTCGACAGGACGACCAGCGTCAGCAGTTCACCGGCCGTGGCGCGGGACAGGCCCTGCGCCTGGACCAGGAACGGCATGCCCCACAGCAGCAGGAACACCATCGCCGGGAACTGGGTCGTGAAGTGCACCCACAGCCCGAGCCGGGTGCCCGGCTCGCGCCAGGAGGCCGCGATCTGCCGCCGCACGTACGCGGCGCCCTGGTGCGGCAGCGGCTCCGGCTCGTGGCCTTCGGGGTGGTCCTTCAGGAACAGCAGGAGCAGGACGAGGACGACGACGCCGGCGAGCGCGCTGCCCGCGAAGGCGGCCGTCCAGCCCACGCCGTGCAGCAGCCGGGACAGCACCAGCGTGGAGACGAGGTTGCCCGCCATGCCGACCAGGCCGGCGAGCTGCGCGATCATCGGCCCGCGGCGGGCCGGGAACCAGCGGGTGCCGAGCCGCAGCACGCTGATGAAGGTCAGCGCGTCGCCGCAGCCGAGCAGCGCGCGCGAGGCGAGGGCCATGCCGTACGAGGGGGAGAAGGCGAAGCCGAGCTGTCCCGCCGTGAACAGCACCACGCCGATGGTCAGCACCTTCTTGGTGCCGAGCCGGTCCACCAGCAGGCCGACGGGTATCTGCATGCCGGCGTAGACCAGCAGCTGGAGGATCGAGAACGTGGACAGCGCCGAGGCGTTGACGTGGAAGCGGTCGGCGGCGTCCAGGCCCGCGACCCCGAGGGACGTACGGAAGATCACGGCGACGAAGTAGACGGAGACGCCGATGCTCCACACGGCCATGGCGCGGCGGCCGCCCGGCGGATCACCCGGCAGGGCGACGGCGGAGGACGAGGAGGCCGAGCTCATCGGACCTCACCCCGCGCCAGGTGCGAGAACCAGCTGACGTGCCGGTGGACGACGCCGACCGCCGCCTCCACGTCCCCGGAGCGCAGCGCCTCCAGGATCTCCGCGTGCTCGGCGAGGGTCTTGGCGACCCGGTCGGGGTGGGAGTGCATGACGGCGACGCCCATCCTCAACTGGCGGTCGCGCAGCTGGTCGTAGAGCCGGGAGAGGATCTCGTTGCCACCGCTGCGGACGATCTCGGCGTGGAAGCAGCGGTCGGTCACGGCGGCCGCGGCGAGGTCGCCCGCGGCGACCTGTTCCCGCTGGCGGGCGAGCAGTTGCTCGAGCCGCTCGACCAGTCCTGCGGGCGCGGGCACGGCCTTGCGCGCCGCGTGCTCCTCGACCAGCAGCCGGGTCTCCACCACGTCCGCGATCTCCTGCGCGGACACGGGCAGGACCAGGGCTCCCTTCTTCGGGTAGAGCCTGATCAGCCCTTCCACCTCCAGACGCAGCAGCGCCTCGCGCACCGGAGTGCGCGACACCCCCACGGCGTCGGCGAGCTCGCCCTCGGTCAGCAGGGTGCCGCCCTCGTAGCGGCGCTCCAGGACGCCCTGCTTGACATGGGCGTACACGCGGTCGGCGGCCGGCGGCTGCTTGGTGGTCAGGGTCCCCGAGGTGCTCATGCGAACAGCATAGATACAACACGTACGCATGAAAGATCCCGTCCATCATCCGGACGGCCCTCCGTCGTAGATAATCCGCCCCAGCAAGAACACAACCTTCTGTGCTACTTACGTGTCACACACGTGCGGCCCACCTTTCTTTCCCCTTCAACTCGGCCGCACATCAGGGGCATTCAACGTAATCGGGGTATCTCAGTTGATTAGTGCCAACATCGGCATGAAGGGCCGCCGCCTGCGCAGAGCCGCAGTGGTCAGCGCCACCGCAGGCGCGGTGCTCGCGACCGGCGCCCTGGCCGCCGCGCCCGCACAGGCGGTCACGACGCCCTCCATCGTGGCCAAGGGCGGCTACGTGATGAACAACTCCAACGCCAAGACGCTCTACACCAAGGCCGCGGACACCAAGCGCTCCACCGGTTCCACCACCAAGATCATGACCGCGAAGGTCGTACTCGCGGCGTCGAACCTGAACCTCGACTCCAAGGTGACGATCCAGAAGGCGTACAGCGACTACGTCGTCGCCAACAACGCCTCCCAGGCGCACCTGATCGTCGGCGACAAGGTGACGGTCCGCCAGCTGCTGTACGGCCTGATGCTGCCGTCCGGCTGCGACGCCGCGTACGCGCTCGCGGACAAGTTCGGTTCCGGCTCGACGCGGGCCACCCGGGTGAAGTCGTTCATCGGCAAGATGAACACCGCCGCGAAGAACCTGGGCCTGAAGAACACCCACTTCGACTCGTTCGACGGCATAGGGAATGGGTCCAACTACTCGACGCCGCGCGACCTGACGAAGATCGCCAGCAGTGCGATGAAGAACTCCATGTTCCGCACGATCGTCAAGACGAAGTCGTACACGGCGAAGACCGTCACCAAGACGGGCAGCACCCGCACGATGGCCGCCTGGACGAACACCAACGGCCTGCTCAGCAGCTACAGCGGCACGATCGGTGTGAAGACGGGCTCCGGCCCTGAGGCGAAGTACTGCCTCGTCTTCGCCGCCACCCGCGGCGGCAAGACGGTCATCGGCACCGTCCTCGCCTCCTCGTCCATCGCCCAGCGCGAGTCGGACGCCAAGAAGCTCATGACCTACGGCTTCGCCAAGATCTGACGCCCACGGGCTGCTCATGACGCACGAAGGGTCCCTCGCCGCCGGCGAGGGACCCTTCGCCCCTTCGAGGGGGTCGAGCGAAGCGGCTCTCACAGCAAGGGTGTGTGTACGTCCGCTGCGGGCAGCTGCGGCCGACGAGCGGCGGTGCGAGCGGGGTCGTGGCCGCGGTGGCGACCGAAGTGCACGTCCTCCTGCGCCAGTTGTTCCGCAAGGACTGGCAGCAGATCGCCTCCCCCGCATCGGACCGGCCGACGTTCAGCAGGTCGAGGAGGCGCTGGACGGCATCGACGCCGAGAAGGCGGTGTCCCTGATGGGGTTCTTCGCCTCGCAGTGCCTCGTGTGGCGCGACGTCACGTTCATGGACCCCGCCGAGGCCGAGGCCGTCGCGGGGCAGGTCGTGGAACTCCTCGGGGCCGATGCGCGACGGTGGTCCAACGGGCACGACGGTCTCCTCGCGGGCACCGACGGCCACCGCTTCGCCGTGCTGATCCAGGTCGGCGAGGACTGAACCTCACCCTGGCCGAAGGGGCGGCCGCAGGCCGAACCTGCCGCCGCCCCTTTGCGTCGCACACCGTGCCGACCGGTCCGTCACGCCCAGGTCAGCAGCCTCTTCGGTTGTTCCAGGATCGCCGCCACGTCGGCCAGGACCTTGGAGCCCAGTTCGCCGTCGACCAGGCGGTGGTCGAAGCTCAGCGCCAGGGTGGTGACCTGACGGGGCTTCACCTTGCCCTTGTGGACCCACGGCTGGAGCTTGATCGCGCCGATCGCGAGGATCGCGGACTCGCCGGGGTTGAGGATGGGCGTGCCCGTGTCGACGCCGAAGACGCCGACGTTCGTGATGGTGACCGTGCCGCCCTGCATCGCGCCCGGGGACGTCTTGCCCTCGCGCGCGGTGGACACCAATTCGCCGAGCGACCCGGCCAGTTGCGGCAGGGTCTGGGCGTGCGCGTCCTTGATGTTCGGGACGATCAGGCCGCGCGGGGTGGCCGCCGCGATGCCCAGGTTGACGTAGTGCTTGACCACGATCTCCTGCGCCGCCTCGTCCCAGGAGGCGTTGATGTCCGGGTTGCGCCGGATCGCGACCAGCAGGGCCTTGGCGATCAGCAGCAGCGGGTTCACCCGCAGGCCCGCGAACTCCTTGTCCTGCTTGAGCTCCTCGACCAGCTTCATCGTGCGGGTCACGTCCACCGTCACGAACTCCGTGACGTGCGGCGCCGTGAACGCCGAGCCGATCATGGCCTGGGCGGTGGCCTTGCGCACCCCCTTGATCGGGATACGGGTCTCCCGGGCCGCGTCGTACACCGGCGCCGGGGCCGCGGCGGCGGGGGCCGCCGGAGCCTCCACCACCGGCTGCGGGGCCTCGGCCCGCGCGATCGCGGCGTGCACGTCCTCGCGCGTGATGATGCCGTCCGGGCCGGACGGGGTGATCGCCGCCAGGTCGACGCCCAGGTCCTTCGCCAGCTTGCGCACCGGCGGCTTGGCCAGCGGGCGCGGCTCCTCGGCCGTCCCCGCGGAGGCGGCGGCGGGCGCACCGGCCGGGCCGTGGCCGTTGAGCTCCGGCTGGATCGCCGTGGACGCCTGGGGGACCTCGGTCTCGGGGCCCTTGCGCGGGCGGCGCTTGGTCGAGGACGTCGCCACGCCGTAGCCCACCAGGACCGGCTGGCGGCCCGAGCCCTCGGGCTTCTCCGTCTCCGGGGCGTCCGGAACCTGCCCGGCCGCCGGCTCGGGCTCCGGCTCGGGAGCCGCCGCCCCGCCGGACACGTCCACCGCGATGATCGCCGTGCCCACGTCCACCGTGGTGCCCTCGGGGAAGTGCAGGTCACGGACCACCCCGTCGTACGGGATGGGCAGTTCGACCGCCGCCTTCGCGGTCTCGACCTCGCACACCACCTGGCCGTCGGTGACCGTGTCGCCGGGCTGGACGTACCACTTGAGGATCTCGGCCTCGGTGAGGCCCTCGCCCACGTCCGGCATCTTGAACTCGCGTACGGACGCTTCCGTCATCGTCGTCACGACCCTCTCCTCAGTACGCCAGGGCGCGGTCGACGGCGTCGAGCACCCGGTCCAGGCCCGGCAGGTACTCCTCCTCCAGGCGGGCCGGCGGGTACGGGGCGTGGTAGCCGCCGACCCGGAGCACCGGGGCCTCCAGGTGGTAGAAGCAGCGCTCCGTGATCCGGGCGGCGATCTCCGCGCCCGAGCCGAAGAACACCGGTGCCTCGTGGACCACGACCAGGCGGCGGGTCTTCTCGACCGAGGCCTGGATGGAGTCGAAGTCCAGCGGGGACACCGACCGCAGGTCCAGCACCTCCAGGGACTTGCCCTCCTCGGCGGCCGCGTCGGCCACCTCCTGGCAGAGCTTCACCATCGGGCCGTAGGCGGCGAGGGTGAGGTCGGTGCCGGCGCGGACGACCTGCGCCTTGTGCAGCGGTCCCGGGATGGCCTCGGTGTTGACCTCGGCCTTGTCCCAGTAGCGCCGCTTCGGCTCGAAGAAGATCACCGGGTCGTCGCTCTGGATGGCCTGCTGCATCATCCAGTAGGCGTCCGAGGCGTTGGACGGCGAGACGATCTTGAGGCCCGACACGTGCGCGAACAGGGCCTCCGGGGACTCGGAGTGGTGCTCGACCGCGCCGATGCCGCCGCCGTAGGGGATGCGGACGACGACCGGGAGCTTGACCTTGCCCAGCGAGCGCGCGTGCATCTTCGCGAGCTGGGTGACGATCTGGTCGTAGGCCGGGAAGACGAAACCGTCGAACTGGATCTCCACGACCGGGCGGTAGCCGCGCAGGGCGAGGCCGATCGCGGTGCCGACGATGCCGGACTCGGCCAGCGGGGTGTCGATCACCCGGCTCTCGCCGAAGTCCTTCTGCAGGCCGTCCGTCACCCGGAAGACGCCGCCGAGCTTGCCGACGTCCTCGCCCATGACGAGAACCTTGGGGTCGGCCTCCAGGGCACGCCGCAGCGACTCGTTGATCGCCTTGGCCAGGGCCATCTTCTCCGCCATCTCAGTGACCCCCCTCGTCTGCGAACGACGCCTGGTAGGCGGCGAACTGGGCTCGCTCCTCGTCGACGAGCGCGTGCCCGTCCGCGTACACGTTCTCGAAGATGGCGAAGTGGTCCGGGTCCGGCATGGCGCGGACCGCCTCACGCACTCGCCTGCCCAACGCTTCGCTCTCGGTCTCGAGTTCCGCGAAGAATCCCTCGTCCGCGTGGTTTGCGGACTCCAGGTACCGGCGCAGGCGCAGGATCGGGTCCTTCGCCTCCCACGCCTCGCGCTCCTCGTCGGCCCGGTACTTCGTCGGGTCGTCGGAGGTGGTGTGCGCGCCCATGCGGTAGGTGTACGCCTCGACGAGCGTCGGGCCCTCGCCGCTGCGCGCCCGCTCCAGGGCCCAGCGGGTGACCGCGAGGCAGGCGAGCACGTCGTTGCCGTCCACCCGCACGCCCGGGAAGCCGTAGCCCTGCGCGCGCTGGTAGAGCGGGACGCGGGTCTGCTTCTCGGTCGGCTCGGAGATCGCCCACTGGTTGTTCTGGCAGAAGAAGACCACCGGGGCGTTGTAGACCGCGGAGAAGGTGAAGGACTCCGCGACGTCGCCCTGGCTGGAGGCGCCGTCGCCGAAGTAGGCGATCACCGCGCTGTCCGCGCCGTCCTTGGCCACGCCCATCGCATAGCCCGTCGCGTGCAGCGTCTGGGAGCCGATGACGATGGTGTAGAGGTGGAAGTTGTTGCTGTTGGGGTCCCAGCCGCCGTTGTTCACGCCGCGGAACATGCCCAGCAGGTTGGTGGGGTCGACCCCGCGGCACCAGGCGACGCCGTGCTCGCGGTAGGTCGGGAAGACGTAGTCGTCCTCGCGGGTGGCCCGGCCGGAGCCGATCTGGGCGGCCTCCTGGC
Source organism: Streptomyces sp. NPDC057616 (assembly GCF_042800575.1). Lineage (NCBI taxonomy): Bacteria > Bacillati > Actinomycetota > Actinomycetes > Kitasatosporales > Streptomycetaceae > Streptomyces > Streptomyces sp. NPDC057616. The sequence goes on along the minus strand of NZ_JBHVGU010000011.1, from coordinate 74,368 downwards.
CCAGCAGCGAGGCCCACAGGCCTAGCTCGCCCTGGCGCTGCAGTGCGGTGGCCTCGGCGTCGAAGCGGCGGGTGAGCACCATGTCGCGGTACAGGCCGCGGAGCTCATCGGGGGTGATGCCGGCGACGTACTTGTCGTACTCGGCGTTCTTCAGCCGCTCGCCCTCGGGCGTCAGCAGCTGTACGAGCTCGGGGTCGGTGCCAGGCGCGTTCTTTGCGGTCGTGCGCTTGCCGGCCGTGCTCTTGGTTCCGGCGCTGCGTCGCGGCTTGCGCGCGGCAGTGCTCTCCACGGTCACGTGTGCTCCTCCGTCGGTCCGGCTACCCGGGTTCGCCGGGTGCCAGTGCGGCTCACCTGTTGTCCCACGGACGCACAGGGTGGGTGCGGCCCGGTCGGGAACAGGCGTGACAGGTGCCCCGGCGAGCGCCCTGCAGAAGGCACGTTACCCAGTGCTCCACAATTCTGTGAAACCCCTCCTGACCTGCGATTTTGCTTGGATTTCCAAGTAAATCGCGAAAGCCTGGAACAAGTCCTGGTCACAGCCTTGCAGGGGGCCGGAACAACGGCACGTTATCCCGGTGACCCAGCTCACGGGAAGAGTCCACCTCGGGCGGCGCTCCTCCCCCTGTGTGAGACTGCGTACGTGCGCGAAGACGGAAGAATCCGGGTATTCCTCCTCGACGATCACGAAGTGGTCCGGCGCGGTGTGCACGAGCTGCTGGCGGTCGAGGACGACATCGAGGTGGTCGGCGAGGCCGGCACGGCCGCCGAGGCGCTGGCGCGCATTCCGGCCACCCAGCCCGACGTCGCGGTGCTCGACGTGCGGCTCCCGGACGGCAGCGGTGTCGAGGTGTGCCGGGAGGTCCGCTCCCAGCACGCGTCCGTGCAGTGCCTGATGCTCACCTCGTACGCCGACGACGAGGCACTGTTCGACGCGATCATGGCGGGCGCCTCCGGCTACGTCCTCAAGGCCATCCGGGGGACCGAGCTGCTGACGGCCGTGCGGGACGTGGCGGCCGGGAAGTCCCTGCTCGACCCGGTGGCCACCGCGCGCGTGCTGGAGCGGCTGCGCGGCGGGGGCGGCCCCCAGCAGGACGACCGGCTCGCGCACCTCACCGACCAGGAGCGCAGGATCCTCGACCTGATCGGCGAGGGCCTCACCAACCGCCAGATCGGCGAGCAGCTGCACCTGGCCGAGAAGACGATCAAGAACTATGTGTCCAGCCTGCTGTCCAAGCTCGGCATGCAGCGGCGCTCCCAGGCGGCCGCGTACGTGGCACGGATGCAGGCGGAAAAGCACTGAGAGTGATCGGCAAACGAGCAATTGAGGACTTACGTCCCTGTTGCCGTCCCTCTTCCGCACACACAGTGAGTACATGCACTCCGACGAACGGCTCGCCGTCGACCTGCTCGCCGGCACCGACTACGGCCGCGTCGCCACCAGCATGCGCGCCCTGCCCTTCCTGGCCTTCGCCCGGCACATCGTGCAGGACGGCCTGGTCCTGCTGCGTCTGCCCCGCAGCTGCGGCTACCACCGGGCCTGCATCGGCAGCGTCGTCGCGTACGGCTCCGACAACCTGAGCTCGGCACGGCCGGGCGAGAGCCTGTGGTCCGTCCAGGTCGTCGGCGAGTGCGCGGCCCACGAGCCGACGGCCGCCGAGACGGAGCGGTTCGGGCCGGCGCCCCGCACGGTGGACGGCGTGCCCTACGAGCCCGTCCACCTGCGCATCGAGCCGCAGTTCGGGACGGTCCACTCGGCCGACGACGGCCTGGAGCGCCACTTCGCGCACATGCTGTGACCGATTGCGACTGCCTGTGACAACGCCCAGCTCAATGGCCGGGCTCGTGCCCTACCATCTGGCGCGTGCCGCGCTCCTCCGTACCACCCCCCGTGCCTCACGCGCCCCCGCTGAGCGACGTGCTGCGCCAGTACACCGCAGGGTCCGCCGTCACCTGCGAGCCCGTCGACCAGGGCCTGCTCAACCGGGGCTACCGGCTGTGCACCACGCGCGGCCGCTACTTCCTCAAGCACCACTTCGACCCCGAGACCGCCGATCCGGCCGCCATCGCCCGCCAGCACCGGGCCACCCAGCGCCTGGCCGACCTGGGCGTGCCGGTCGCACCCCCGCTGCCCGGCCGCGACGGCCGTACGGTCGCCGTCGTCGGCGGGCACGCGTACGCGCTGCACCCCTGGGTCGAGGGGCGGCACCGGCACGGCGGGCAGCTCACCCCCGTGCAGTGCGGCCGGCTCGGGGCGCTGCTGGGGGTGGTGCACGCAAGCCTGGAGCGCGTGATGCCGGCGCACGCGCGTGCCCGCACCGCGCCCGAGGCCGCCGACCCCGCCGACACCTTCACCCTCATCGACGACCTGCTCGGCCGGGTCCGCAGGCACCGCCCGGCCGACTCCTTCGACGAACTGGCCCGCCACCGCCTGCTGGAACGCCGCACCCTGCTGGAGCAGCACGCCGACCGCCGTCCCCCGTGCGGCAGTCCGGTGGGCTGGGTGCACGGCGACTTCCACCCGTTCAACCTGCTCTACCGGGGTGACGCGCCCGCCGCGATCGTCGACTGGGACCGGCTGGGCCTCGGCCCGCGCGCGGAGGAGGCCGTGCGCGCCGCCGCGATCTTCTTCGTCCGGCCCGCCGGGGCCCTGGACCTGCCCAAGGTGCGCGCCTACGCGCGCGCGTACCGGCGGGCGGCCGGTGCCACGCCCTCCGAGCTCGCGGCGGCCGTGCACCGCGTGTGGTGGGAGCGCCTCAACGACTTCTGGATGCTGCGCTGGCACTACGAACGCGGCGACACCCGCGCCGACCCCCAGTTCCCGGCCGCCTCCGCGCTGGCGGTGTGGTGGACGCGGCAGTACGACGCGGTGTGCGGGGCGTTCGTGGACTGACGGACGAGGCCGGCGGGCTGGTGTGCTCCGTCAGCCGCCGAGGCCCTGGGTCACGCCGCCGTTGTTGGCGCCGCCGTCCGTCGCCGGGTCCGTCGGCTGGTCCGTCGGGTCGGTCTGCGACTGGGTCGGCTGCGCCGTCGGCTTCGAGGACGTCGGCTCGTTGGTCGGCTTGTCGGTGGGCTGTTCCGTGGCGCTCTGGGACGGCGTGGCCGACGGCGTGTACGAGGGCGTGTAGTCCCCCGAGCCGCCGCTCGTGGAGTTGTTGTCCGTGGAGGTGTCCGTCGGCTGGTCGGTCGGCTCGGAGCTGGGTGTGTCGGTGCCCGAGTCGTCCTTGGTGGAGTGCGTGGCGCTGGGCGACTTGGTGGTGTCCGGGCTGCCGCCCGTGCCGCCGCCCTTGTTCAGGGCCAGTGCGACGCCCGCCGCGATGGCGATCACCGCGAGCACGGCGAGGATCCACAGCTTGCCGCGGCCGCCGCCCCGGTTGCCGTGCCCCTCGAAGCCGCCGTCGTCCCGGCCGCCGTAGCCGCCGACCATGCCCTGCTGCGGGATCTGCGTGGTCCCGGAGGCGTCCCCGGGGTGCGGCAGCACCTGGGTGCCGGCGAAGCCGCCCGCGGGCGTGTGCCGGCCCTCGTGCACCGCGACCGGGCCGGTGTTCCAGGTGCCGGTGTGGCCGCCCTGGTCGTAGAGCATCTGGAGGCCGTACTGGACGAGCCCGCGCATCTCCTCGGCCGTCTGGAAACGGTCGTCCGGTTCCTTCGCCAGCGAGCGCATGACCAGGCCGTCGAGCTCCGGCGGCGAGGCGCCGCCCGAGGTCTGCGACGGCGGCACCGGCACGTCCTGGACGTGCTGGTAGACCACCGACAGCGGGGTCTCGCCGACGAACGGGGGCCGCAGCGCGAGGAGTTCGTAGAGGAGGCAGCCCGTCGCGTACAGGTCGGAGCGGTGGTCGACGGCCTTGCCGAGCGCCTGCTCCGGGGAGAGGTACTGGGGCGTGCCCATGACCATGCCGGTCTGCGTCATCGTGGTGGACGCGCCGTGCAGGGCGCGCGCGATGCCGAAGTCCATCACCTTGACCGCGCCGGTGTCGGTGATGATGACGTTCGCCGGCTTGATGTCGCGGTGCACGATGCCGTGCTGGTGCGAGTAGGCGAGCGCCTCCAGGACGCCGGAGACGATGATCAGGGCCTGCTCGGGGCCCGGCGCCTCGGCGTTGATCAACAGGTCGCGGATGGTGCGGCCTTCGACGATCTCCATGACGATGTACGGGACCGCCTGGCCGCCCACGTAGTCCTCGCCGGAGTCGTACACGGCGACGATCGCGTGGTGGTTGAGGCCGGCCACGGACTGGGCCTCGCGCGTGAACCGCGCCTTGGAGACCGGGTCCTCGGCGAGATCGGCGCGCAGCAGCTTGACCGCGACGGTGCGCCCGAGGCGCACGTCCTCGGCGGCGAACACCTCTGCCATGCCGCCGCGGCCGAGTCTGCGGGTCAGCCGGTACCGGCCGTCCCCGACAAGTCCGCCGTTACCCCACATCTCCGGCGCATCTGACATACCGCCGCCAGTCGCCTCGGGGTCGGACGGGCCCTGAGCGCGCTGCTGCTGTGCCATCAGTCCTCGCCGTCGTTTCTGCCCGCGGTGCGCGCGGTGTTGTTACGGTCTCCGTCGGCCACGCTACAGCCTCAACGCAACCCGCCGGCCCGAGAAGAGCGCCGGAACCGGATCGGGACGGACCGGCCATCAAACCGTCATCCGGCGCTCCCGTGCAAATTGTGTGTACCGCGCGTACAACCTCTGTAACGCTCGCGCGACGCTTGTATCGCGTACGGTCACGGATCGGGCACCGAACTTGACGTGTCACTGCCCTGGGGCAGACTTGGCCGGGAATAGCACTTTGGATCACTGACAGTCAACGGCGCCTGAAGGCCCACGGGGGAAACGGAACATGAGCCAGGACGGCGCACAGGGCCGGTACCAGGGACGGGCGTTGGCCGGTGGCCGCTATCAGCTGCGCGACCTGCTCGGCGAAGGCGGCATGGCCTCGGTCCACCTCGCGTACGACAGCGTGCTCGACCGCCAGGTCGCGATCAAGACGCTCCACACCGACCTGGGGCGGGAACAGGCCTTCCGCGAGCGCTTCCGCCGCGAGGCCCAGGCCGTGGCCAAGCTCACGCACACCAACATCGTCTCGGTCTTCGACACCGGCGAGGACAACCTCGACGGGATGACGACGCCGTACATCGTCATGGAGTACATCGAGGGCCGCCCGCTCGGCTCGGTGCTCGACGAGGACGTGCGGCAGTTCGGCGCGATGCCCGCCGACAAGGCGCTGAAGATCACCGCGGACGTGCTCGCGGCGCTGGAGATCAGCCACGAGATGGGCCTGGTCCACCGCGACATCAAGCCGGGCAACGTCATGATGACCAAGCGCGGCGTGGTCAAGGTCATGGACTTCGGCATCGCGCGCGCCATGCAGTCCGGTGTGACCTCGATGACCCAGACCGGCATGGTCGTGGGCACCCCCCAGTACCTCTCGCCGGAGCAGGCGCTCGGGCGGGGCGTGGACGCCCGCTCCGACCTCTACTCGGTCGGCATCATGCTGTTCCAACTGGTCACCGGGCGGCTGCCGTTCGACGCGGACTCGCCGCTGGCGATCGCCTACGCGCACGTGCAGGAGGAGCCGGTCGCGCCGTCCTCGATCAACCGGTCGCTGCCGCCCGCCGTGGACGCGCTGGTCGCCCGCGCGCTGAAGAAGAACCCCAACGAGCGCTTCCCGAGCTCCGAGTCCATGCGCGACGAGTGCCTGCGCGTGGCCGCGTCCTTCCAGGCCGCCCCGCCGAGCATCGTGCCGGGTGCGCCCGCCCAGGCCGGCTCCGGCGTCGGCTCCGCGGTCTTCCCGCCGGTCGACCAGTCGACCCCGGCGCCGACGGGCCCCGTGCAGACGCCGTACCAGCCGACCCCGGCCCCGAACCCGTACGGCGCCCCGTCCGCGCCGTCCCCGGCCTACGGCTACCCGCAGCAGGGCGGCTACCAGACGCCGTCTCCCTACGGGCAGCCGTCGACCCCGCCGCCGTACAACATCACGCCCCAGTCCGCCCCGTCCCAGGCGGGCGGCGGCAGGAACAACAAGCCGGTGATCATCGGCTCGATCGTCGTCTCGATCATCGCGGTCGGCGGCCTGATCGCCGCGCTGATGCTCAACAACGGCGGCGGCAGCGGCGACGAGGGCAAGGGCGGCGGCAGCAGCGCGAGCGCGTCGGCGACGAAGGCGGCGGGCTACCGCGGGCCGGACACGTCGAAGAAGATCGACGTGAACGAGTGCAAGGAGCCGCAGGAGTCGTACAACGACCCCGACAAGATCCAGCTGCCCGACTTCCGGTTCAAGTACATCGGGTCGGTCAAGGAGTGCCTGCAGTCCGCGGGTTGGCACCTGAAGATCAAGAAGGTCGACGAGAACACGTACGGCGAGGGCACGGTCATCGACCAGTTCCCTTCCGCCCAGACGGACCTCGACCCGAAGAACATGCCGGAGATCGAGCTCAGCGTCTCGACGGGCAACCCGCCGTCCTGACCCGCGCATCACACGGAAGGGCCCGGCAGCCGAGGCTGCCGGGCCCTTCCCGTCGCGTTCTGTCCGTCGCGTTCTGTCCGTCGCGTTCTGTCCGTCGCGTTCTGTCCGTCGCGTTCTAGAGGTACGGTCCGCCGGAGTGGCCGCCTGCATGGCGGTCGTCGGCGCCGTCCGGGCCGACGCCCGGCGGCAGCGCGCGCCGCATCTGCTCCAACTGGGCCCGCGCGGCCATCTGCTGGGCGAACAGCGTGGTCTGGATCCCGTGGAAGAGGCCCTCCAGCCAGCCCACCAACTGGGCCTGCGCGATGCGCAGTTCGGCGTCGCTCGGAGTGCCCTCGTCCGTGAAGGGCAGGGAGAGCCGCTCCAGCTCCTCCACCAGCTCCGGCGCCAGGCCGTCCTCCAGCTCCTTCACCGAGCTGCGGTGGATGTCCTTCAACCGGGCCCGGCTCGCCTCGTCCAGGGGAGCCGCGCGCACCTCCTCCAGGAGCTGTTTGATCATGCTGCCGATCCGCATCACCTTGGCCGGCTGCTCGACCTGCTCCGTCACCGGAATCTCGCGGGAGTCCTCGTCTGTGCCGCCGCCAATCGCCATGCCGTCCTGGCCCACGACCAGGATCTGGGGATTCTCCGGCGACCTGTCGTTCCTCGGCATCTCCATGCCGCCATTCTCTCGCACCCGTGCATCTCATCACCGTGGTGCCCCCCGTGTGCGGTGATCCACCGTTTACGGTGCGGGAGTTTCCGCCCGCAGCCGCAGCAGCCGGGTCTCGCAGTGCTCCAGCCAGCGGATCTCGGCCTCCGCGTGACAGATGATCTGCTCCAGGACCAGCAGCCGCGCCACCTCGTCCGGGTGGCCGGGCGTCTGCGCGAGCGCCTGCGCCCGCTGCCGCACGTACTCGTGCAGCGCCTCCGCCATGTGGTGGCGCTGCGTCTCGACCACCGCGCGCACGTCGACGCCGGGTGCGCGGACCGCCAGCGCCAGCTTGATCGCCAGCTCGTCGCGCGGCGGGCCGGCCCGCTCCACGGGGCGCGCGAACCAGGCCGCCAGCTCGGTCCGGCCCGTTCCCGTCAGCGCGTACAGCGCCCGCCCGGCCTCGTCCTCGCCGTCGTGGACGACCATTCCGTCCCGCTCCAGTCGGCCGAGAGTGGTGTAGACCTGTCCGACGTTCAGCGGCCAGGTGCCGCCGGTGCGCGCCTCGAACTCGGTGCGCAGCCGTGAGCCGTAACGGGGGCCCTGTTCGAGGAGCGCCAGCAGTCCGTGACGAATCGACATACCCGGATTGTGCAGCCACTTCGGATTTTTGGCGGAACACGGAGTGCCGGAAGCTCGAGCCGGTGTGAGCCTTGAGACGTGACTCCATGGCTGCGTGCTTTGCAGGGGGCCGGACTGGTGGTGGGGGTGGGGGCGGGCGTGCTCGTGTCCCCGTGCGGGGACGGGGTGGCGTACGGGGCGGAGGCGTACCGGGCTGCGACGTCGTACGGGAGCGTTTCGTCGTACGCGGGCGTTTCGTCGCACGGGGGCGTATCGGCGGACGCCGGTCTCTTCGGGGTCTCCCGGGGCTCCGGGGTCTCCGGGCCTTCCGGGCACTCGGGGCTCTCCGGTCCGTCCGGGGTCTCCGGGCACGGGACCGAGGCCACGCACGGGCCCGGATCCACCCACGGGCCTGCCGCCTCGCACCGGCCCGACGTGTCGGACGAGACCGGGACGGGGGACGAGGCGGACTCGGGGGACGAGGACGGTGGCGGGGACGAGGCCGGGACCGGGGACGGGACCGAGAAGGGGTCCCACGCCCGGCACACGCACGACGCCGGCACCCCGGAGGCGGCGCCGCGCCGGTCCGGCTCCCCCAAGGCCTCGCCCGAGCCGTCGCGCGCCGGGAGCGTGGCCGGTGAGGGGCGGGAGCGGCCCGGGCGGCGGGAGACGCCGACGGCGGACGAGTCGGCGGGCGACTCCTCGGACCGGAGCGAGGATCTGGGCGACGGGAGCGGGGACGGCGCGTACCCGCAGGACGAGGACGCGGGGGACGGGACGGGTGACGCGTCCGCGACGCCGCCCGCGGAGGCGGGACTGGTGCCGTCCCCGCCGGCGCGACGCCCCGCTCAGCAGGCCGCGGGCCCGACCGAGCCCGTCCTTCGCATCCTGCCGCTGGGCAGCGGACTGGTCCTGATCGGACTCGGTCTGGGTTTCGCCTTCATCGGGCTGCGGCTGCGGCGGGCCTAGGAGACCCGGCCGCCACCGGGCTCAGGACACGACCAGCAGGACCTTGCCCACGTGCCCGCTCTCCTCCACGACCCGGTGGGCCGCGGCGGCGTCGCTCATCGGGAGTTCACGGTCGACGACCGGACGGACGTGGCCGCCGTCGAGCAGGGGCCACACGTGCTCGCGTACGGCCGCGACGATCGCCGCCTTCTCGCCGAGCGGGCGGGCGCGCAGCGAGGTCGCGCTGATCGCGGCCCGCTTGTTCAGGAGCATGGCGATGTTCAGCTCGCCCTTGATGCCGCCCTGCATGCCGATGATGGCGAGGCGGCCGTTGACGGCGAGGGCCTGGAGGTTGCGGTCCAGGTACTTGGCGCCCATGTTGTCGAGGATGACGTCGGCGCCCGCACCGTCGGTGGCCTTCCCGACCTCCTCGACGAAGTCCTGCTCCTTGTAGTTGATCAGGATGTCCGCGCCCAGCTGGGCGCACCGCTCCAGCTTCTCCTTGCTGCCCGCCGTGACGGCGACCTTGGCGCCGATCGACTTGGCCAGCTGGATCGCCATGGTGCCGATGCCGCTGGAGCCGCCGTGCACCAGCAGCGTCTCGCCGGGGCGCAGATGGGCGACCATGAAGACGTTCGACCAGACGGTGCAGACCACCTCGGGCAGCGCCGCGGCCTGCGTGAGACCGATGCCCTTGGGCACGGGCAGCAGCTGGCCGGCCGGGATCGCGACCTTCTCGGCGTAGCCGCCGCCCGCGAGCAGCGCGCACACCTCGTCGCCGACGGCCCAGCCGGAGACTCCGGGGCCGAGCGCGGCGATCCGGCCGGAGCACTCCAGGCCGGGGTAGGGGGACGATCCCGGCGGCGGATCGTAGAAGCCCTGCCGTTGCAGGATGTCGGCGCGGTTGACGGCGCCGGCCACCACCTCGACCAGCACCTCGCCCTCACCGGCCACCGGATCCGGGACCTCGTCCCACACCAGCGCCTCGGGCCCACCAGGTTCGGGAATCGTGATCGCATGCATGAGGGGGACGCTACTCCTCGCCGCCCGGGCGATCCGGGCCGCGGGCCTGCGACGTCAGGAGCGCCGCGAAAAAGGGTGTGCGATCACCGATGAGTTCCGGCGAAGGTAAAGGTCTCACCATGCGTCAACCAAGTGCGTGGAAGGACATCCCACCATGAGCCAGCACACGTCCGGCCTGGCCATCGAGACCGCGGGACTGGTGAAGACGTTCGGTGAGACCCGGGCGGTCGACGGCGTGGACCTCGCCGTCCCGGCCGGCACGGTCTACGGCGTCCTCGGGCCGAACGGCGCCGGGAAGACGACCACCGTGAAGATGCTCGCCACCCTGCTGCGGCCCGACGCCGGCGAGGCGCACGTCTTCGGCCGCGACGTGGTGCGCGAGGCCGACGAGGTCCGCGGCCGCGTCAGCCTCACCGGCCAGTACGCCTCCGTCGACGAGGACCTCACCGGGGCCGAGAACCTGGTCCTGCTGGGCCGCCTCCTCGGCCACGGCAAGAAGGCGGCGCGGGTGCGTTCCGCGCAGCTGCTGGAGGCCTTCGGGCTGACGGAGGCCGCCGCCAAGCAGGTCAAGCACTACTCGGGCGGCATGCGGCGCCGTATCGACATCGCCGCGTCCATCCTCAACACCCCGGACCTGCTCTTCCTCGACGAGCCGACCACCGGGCTCGACCCGCGCAGCCGCAACCAGGTCTGGGACATCGTGCGCGCGGTCGTCGCCCAGGGCACGACGGTGCTGCTGACCACGCAGTATCTGGACGAGGCCGACCAGCTGGCGTCCCGGATCGCCGTCATCGACCGCGGCCGGGTGATCGCGGAAGGCACCAAGGGCGAGCTGAAGGCGTCGGTGGGCGCCGGTTCCGTGCACGTACGGCTGCGGGCGGCGGAGCGGCGGCCCGAGGCGGCCGAGGTGCTGCGGCGGACCCTGGACGCGCGGGTGCAGCTGGAGCCCGATCCGGTCGCCCTCACGGCCCGGGTCTCCGCGGCGGCCAGCGGCATCGTCGCCGAGCAGGCCGCGCGGGCGCTCGGCGAACTCGCCCGCGCCGGCGTCACCGTGGACAACTTCTCGCTGGGGCAGCCCAGCCTGGACGAGGTGTTCCTCGCCCTCACCGGACACGACACGCACAGCCCGAAGGACGAGGTGGCGGCATGAGTACGGCGACAGGCACCGAGGCACGCGATCTGGCCCCCGTCAGCACCGAGTCGCTCGCCGCGCTGCTGATCTCCGGTGGACGCCCGCCGCGCCCGAGCGCGCTGTCGGCCTCGCTGACCTTCGGCTGGCGGGCGATCCTCAAGATCAAGCACGTGCCGGAGCAGCTCTTCGACGTGACCGCGTTCCCGATCATGATGGTGCTGATGTACACGTACCTCTTCGGGGGCGCCCTGGCCGGGTCGCCGAAGGAGTACATCCAGTTCCTGCTGCCGGGCATCCTGGTGATGTCGGTCGTGATGATCACGATGTACACCGGTGTCTCGGTGAACACCGACATCGAGAAGGGCGTCTTCGACCGCTTCCGCTCGCTGCCCATCTGGCGGCCGTCGACGATGGTCGGCTATCTGCTCGGCGACGCCCTGCGCTACACGATCGCCTCCGTCGTGATGCTCACGGTCGGCGTCCTCCTCGGCTACCGTCCGGACGGCGGCCTCGGCGGCGTGGTCGCCGGGATCGCGCTGCTGGTCGTCTTCTCGTTCGCGTTCTCGTGGATCTGGACGATGTTCGGGCTGCTGCTGCGCACCGAGAAGTCGGTGATGGGCGTCAGCATGATGGTGATCTTCCCGCTCACCTTCCTGTCCAACGTCTTCGTCGACCCGAGGACCATGCCGGGCTGGCTGCAGGCGTTCGTCAACAACAGCCCCGTCACGCATCTGGCGTCCGCGGTGCGCGGGCTGATGGCCGGGGACTGGCCGGCGGACGAGGTCGCCTGGTCGCTCGGCTGGGCCGGCCTGTTCGTGCTGGTCTTCGGGCCGGTCACGATGCGGCTCTACAACCGCAAGTGATCACTCCGGGGACATGGGCCGCACGCCGGGCGTGACCCGTGCGCCCGGCGTGGCCCGGACGATCGCGATCAGACGGTCCGTCAACTGCAGGGTCCCGATGGCCGGATCGTCGTAGCCGAGCACCCGGTGTCCGCGTATCACGCTCACCACCAGGTCGTCCGTCTCCCGCGGGCTCCGGCCCACCTCGGCCTTCACCACCGGCCGCTCCACCATGTCGAGGCCGCTGCCCTGCTGGATGAGGTCCTCCAGCACCATGCCGGCCGCGGGGCTGAGCACGGACAGGCCGAGCAGGCGCCCGGCCGCGCTCGCGCTGGTGATGACGGCGTCGGCGCCGGACTGCTTCAGCAGCGGCGCGTTCTCCTCCTCGCGCACCGCGGCCACGATCTTCGCCCCGCGGTTGAGCTGCCGTGCCGTCAGCGCGACCAGTACGGCGGTGTCGTCGCGCTGGGTGGCGATGATGATCTGCCGCGCACGGTGCACCTCGGCCCGCTTGAGCACCTCGCTGCGCGTGGCGTCGCCGATCACGCCGGCGTAGCCGTCGGCCGTGGCGGCGTCGATCACCTTGGAGCTGGGGTCGACCACGACGACCTGCTCCTTCTTCAGACCCGTCGCACACACGGTCTGCACCGCCGAGCGCCCCTTCGTCCCGAAGCCGACGACGACGGTGTGATCGCGCAAGGTGGACCTCCAGCGGTTGAGTCGCCATTCGTCGCGGGTGCGTTCGGTGAGGACCTCGAGCGTGGTGCCGACCAGGATGATCAGGAAGAGCACCCGCAGCGGTGTGACGACGAAGATGTTGGTGAACCGGGCGGCGTCGCTGACCGGGGTGACGTCGCCGTATCCGGTGGTGGAGAGGGTCACGGTCGCGTAGTAGAAGGCGTCGAGCAGGTCGACGGATCCGTCGGAGGTGTCGTTGTAGCCCTCGTGGTCGGCGTAGACGATCAGGGCGGTCGCGACCAGCACCAGCAGGGCCAGCAGCAGGCGCCGGCCCACCTGCCGGATCGGCCGCTCGACCACCTTCTTCGGGAGTTCCACCCGGTGGGTCACGAGATGCTCGTCCGCCTGGCGGGCGATCGCGTCATGGCCCGGAAGTTTCACGTGAAACACACTCCGATTCCGGCGGAGGCCCAGGGCAGATCGAGGAGTTCCAGCTCCTGGCCGGAGCCGGCGCCGCCCGGTGGCACGACGGCGAGGGCGTCGGCCGCCGCGATGCCGCGCAGCATGGCGGGGCCGTTGTAGTGCAGCGGCACGGCACGGTCGCCGCGCAGCACGACGGGGATGAGCCGGGTGTCGTGCGGATGCCCGTGGGCCGCTTCCTGCAGCGGCAGGGTGTACGGCTCCGGGGCCGGGCGAGCGGCGAGCGTACGCAGCAGGGGCTCGGCGAGGGTGAGCAGGCCGGAGACCGCGGCGAGGGGGTTGCCGGGCAGCCCCACCAGGTGCTGGTCGTCCTTGGTGCGGGCCAGCAGCATCGGGTGACCGGGACGCACCTTCACGCCGTCCACGAGCAGTTCGGCGCCGATACGGCTCAGGGTGGGGTGGACATGGTCGACGGGGCCGGAGGCGGTGCCGCCGGTGGTGACGATCAGGTCCGCGTCCGAGCCGGTGACCGCCTTGCGCAGGGCCTTCTCGTCGTCGCCGAGCCGCCGTACGGAGGTGACGTCGGCGCCCAGCGCGCGCAGCCAGGGCGGCAGCATCGGGCCGAGCGCGTCCCTGATCAGCCCGTCGTGCGGGATGCCCTCGGTGAGCAACTCGTCGCCCAGCACGAAGACATGGACCCGGGGGCGGGGGACCGCGGTGACGGTGTCGTAGCCGGCGGCCGCGGCCAGGCCGAGCACGGCCGGGGTCACCAGGGCGCCGACGGGCAGGAGCTGGTCGCCGGAGCGGCACTCCTGGCCGCGCGGGCGGATGTCCTGACCGTGGTGCATGTCGCGGGTGGCGTGCAGCCGGCCCTTGTCGTCGGTGCGGCCGTGCTCGGTGCGGATCACGGCGGTGGTGTCGAGAGGAATGCGGGCGCCGGTGGCGATACGGACGGCCTCGCCGTCGGTGAGGGCCTCGGACTCGGCGTGCCCGGCCAGGACGCCCTCGTCGCGTACGTCCCAGGGACCGGGCCCGGCGACCGCCCAGCCGTCCATCGCGGAGGTGTCGAAGGAGGGCAGGTCGGTGAGGGCGGTGAGCGGGGCGGCGAGGGTCAGCCCGAGGGAGGCGTCGAGCGGGACCGAGACGAGGGCGCGCCGGGCGCCGGAGCGGGCGGCACGGGCGGCGATCTCCCGGGCCTCGGGCCAGGGGGTGGCACGGTGGTGGGCGTCGGGCTTGTGCGCCGAACCGTGGGAGTGACCGGACGCGGCGGGTGCGGGCACACCGCCGCCGGCGATGCGGCCGTCGTGGTCGTTCACCAGGGCGAGCACCTCCTCGACGTCGAGGTCCTCGGCGTCCTCGCCGGTGCGGGCGGAGCGGGCGGTCATCCGGCGTCCGGGCGCTGGCCGGGCGTGGCGTCCGGTGCGGCGTCCGCCTTGGCGGCTGCCTCCTCGGCCCAACGCTGGGCGAGGACGGCGGCCCTGCGGGCGGCCTCGGCGACGGCTTCGGGGCCGCCGCCCGCCCGCCCTGCCGCGTAGCCGACGAGGAAGGTGGTCAGGGGCGCCGCGGGCCTGGCCACTCCGTGGGCGGCGTCGCGGGCGAGGTCGAGCAGGAGGCGCATGTCGACGTCGAGGTCGATGCCCAGCTCGTCCTTGGCTGCGGAAATCCATTCATCCAACACGTGCCCATGCTCCCTGATACGTGCCCTGGCGGCGGCGATGTCGTCCCAGGTGTCGCAGTCGAAGGACGCGACGGGGTCCGGGACTCGGGTGAGGTCGAGGGCGCCGGTCAGCCGGCGCAGCGGCAGGCCGGTGAGGCCGCCGTGTTCCGCGGACAGCGCGGCCAGCCCGCGGCGCAGCGCCTGCGCGCGGTAGGCGGCCACGAGGGGCTGGTCGCGGCCGTCGGCGTCGGTGAGCAGGACGCCGTCGGCGTCGCTCGCGTCCAGCGCGGTCAGCAGCCGCCGTACCGTGGCGGCCCCGAGGAACGGCAGATCGGCGGAGAGGACGACGAGCTCTTCCGCCGTGGTGCGGTGCAGCCCGGCGCCGAGCGCGGCGACGGGTCCCCCGCCGGGCGGGTCCTCGCGGGCCCACAGCACGGGCCGGGCGGTGGGCCGGGCGTCGGCCACGACGACGGTCGTGCGGGCGTCGGCGCAGGCGGTCAGGACGCGGTCGAGCAGCGCCCGGCCGCCCACCTGGACGCCGGGCTTGTCCGCGCCGCCGAGCCGCCGGGCGGCGCCGCCCGCGAGCACGACGGCGTCGTACGGCGGGGCGGCGGCGCGGTCCCCGGAGGGCTCGGACGAGGTCACCCCCCGAGTATGCGTGCCCCGGCGATCACAGGGAACGTGTGGGCGGCCGCGCAATCACAGCGTGCGCAGCAGGACCGCCGGCTGTTCCACGCAGTCCGCCACGTACCGCAGGAAGCCGCCCGCGGTGCCGCCGTCGCACACCCGGTGGTCGAAGGTGAGCGAGAGCTGGACGACCTGACGCACCGCCAGCTCGCCCTCGTGCACCCACGGCTTGGGGAAGATGCGGCCGACGCCGAGCATGGCCGCCTCGGGGTGGTTGATGATCGGTGTGGAGCCGTCGACCCCGAAGACGCCGTAGTTGTTCAGCGTGAACGTGCCGCCGGTGAGGTCGCCGGGCGTGAGGGCTCCCGCCCGGGCCGACTCGGTCAGCCGGGCGAACTCCGCGGTCAGCGCCTCCGCGTCCCGGGCGTGCGCGTCCCGTACGACCGGGACGACGAGGCCACGCTCGGTCTGCGCCGCGAAGCCGAGGTGCACCTGGTCGAGCTGGACGACCTCCCTCGCCTCCATGTCGACCGTGGAGTTGAGCTCGGGGAAGCGGGCCAGGGCGGCGGTGCAGATGCGGGCCAGCAGGGCGAGCAGGGAGATCTTCGGCCCGCCGGCCGCGTTCATCGCCGCACGCGCGCGCATGAGTTCGGTCGCGTCGGCGTCCACCCAGCAGGTCGCGTCCGGGATCTCACGGCGGCTGCGGGAGAGCTTGTCGGCGACGGCGCCGCGGATTCCCTTGAGGGGGACGCGCAGGCCGTTGGCGGCGGCCGGGACGGGGGCCGGGTCGGACGTCACGCGCGCGGGGGCCTCGGCCGGCGGCTCTGACATGCCCGCCTGGGCGCCCGCGGCACGCAGCGCGTACTCGACGTCCGCCCTGAGGATCAGCCCGTCGGGGCCGGAGCCGGTCATCTCGCGCAGGTCCAGGTCGTTCTGCCGGGCGAGCCTGCGCACCAGGGGGGAGATCACGGGGACGGGGCCGTCGGCCGGACCCGGGGTGCCGCCGTGCCCGTTCTCCTCGCGGGACGGAGCGACCGGCGCCGGCTGCCCCGGCTTCACCCTGCGGCGGCGGGCGGGCGCCTCCGACGTGCCGTATCCCACCAGGACGTTGCCCGAGCCCTCGGTCTCGGTGCCGGACGCCGGCGCGCCCACCGCGACCGTGATCAGCGGTGCGCCGACGGGCAGTTCCGTGCCCTCCTCGCCGAAGCGGGCGGTGACCACGCCGCCGTAGGGGCAGGGCACCTCGACCATCGCCTTGGCCGTCTCGACCTCGACGACCGGCTGGTCGACCGCGACGAGGTCGCCGACCTCGACCAGCCACCGCACGATCTCCGCCTCGGTGAGTCCCTCGCCGAGGTCGGGGAGCTTGAACTCCAGGCTGTGCATGTCAGAAGTGCGTGACATCAGCTCTCGGCCTCCCACTGCAGACGCGCCACGGCGTCCAGGATCCGGTCGACGCCGGGCAGGTGGTGACGCTCCAGCATCGGCGGCGGGTAGGGGATGTCGAACCCGGCGACGCGCAGCACGGGCGCCTCCAGGTGGTGGAAGCAGCGCTCCGTCACGCGGGCCGCGATCTCGCCGCCCGGGCCGCCGTAGGAGCCCGACTCGTGCACGACGACCGCACGGCCGGTCCGGCGCACCGAGGCGCAGACCGTCTCGTCGTCGAACGGCACCAGGGAGCGCAGGTCGACGACCTCGAGGTCCCAGCCCTCGGCCGCCGCGGCCTCGGCGGCCTCGAGGCAGACGGGCACCGACGGCCCGTAGGTGATGAGCGTGGCGCTCCGGCCGGGGCGGCGCACCACCGCACGGCCGATCGGCTCGACGTCCGTCGGGTGCTCCGGGTTCCAGGAGTCCTTGGACCAGTACAGGCGCTTGGGCTCGAGGAAGACGACCGGGTCGTCGGAGGCGATCGCGGCGCGCAGCAGGCCGTAGGCGTCGGCGACCGTGGCGGGCGTGACGACATGGAGCCCCGGAGTCGCCATGTAGTACGCCTCGGAGGAGTCGCTGTGGTGCTCGACGCCGCCGATGCCGCCGCCGTAGGGCACGCGGATGGTGATCGGCAGCGGCATGGCGCCGCGGGTGCGGTTGCGCATCCGGGCGACGTGGCTGATCAGCTGCTCGAAGGCCGGGTAGGCGAAGGCGTCGAACTGCATCTCCACGACCGGCCTGAGGCCGTACATCGCCATGCCCACGGCGGTGCCGAGGATGCCGGCCTCGGCCAGCGGGGTGTCCGTGCAGCGGTCCTCGCCGAACTCCTTGGCGAGGCCGTCGGTCACCCGGAAGACACCGCCGAGGGTGCCGACGTCCTCGCCCATGACGTGCACGGCGGGGTCCGCGGCCATGGCGTCGCGCAGCGCGCGCGTGAGGGCCTGCGCCATGGTGGCCGGCTTGACGGCGACGGTGGTCATCGGTGGCCGCCTTCCTGTTCCGCGTGCAGCTCCGCCTGCAACTGGGCCTGCTGTTCGCGCAGTTGCGCGGTGGGCTCGGCATACACATGGGCGAAGAGGTCCATGGGGTCGAGCACCGGGTCCTGGTTCATCCGCTCGCGCAGGTCGGCGGCCATGGTCTCGGCGGCGTCGCGGGCGGCCCGGATGCCGTCCTCGTCGATCAGACCGCGCTCGGTCAGCTCGTGCTCCAGCAGCGCGATCGGGTCGTGCGCGCGCCAGGCGTCCACCTCGGTGTCACCGCGGTAGCGGGTCGCGTCGTCGGCGTTGGTGTGGGCGTCGATGCGGTACGTGATCGCCTCGACCAGGGTGGGGCCGCCGCCCTCCCGCGCGCGGCGCACGGCGGCGCCGAGAACCTCGTGCACCGCGGCCGCGTCGTTGCCGTCGACCAGGCGGCCGGGCATGCCGTAGCCGACGGCCTTGTGGGCCAGCGACGGTGCCGCGGTCTGCTTGGCGAGCGGGACGGAGATGGCGAAGCCGTTGTTCTGCACCAGGAAGACGACCGGGGCCTGCCAGACGGCGGCGAAGTTCAGCGCCTCGTGGAAGTCGCCCTCGCTGGTGCCGCCGTCGCCGACCATGGCGAGCGCGACCACGTCGTCGCCCTTGAGGCGGGCGGCGTGCGCGAGGCCGACGGCGTGCGGAAGCTGGGTGGCGAGCGGGGTGCTCAAGGGGGCCACGCGGTGTTCGTGCGGGTCGTAGCCGGTGTGCCAGTCGCCGCGCAGCAGCGTGAGCGCCTGGACGGGGTCCAGGCCGCGGGCGACGGCGGCGAGCGTGTCCCGGTAGCTGGGGAAGAGCCAGTCACGGTCCTCCAGGGCCAGCGCGGCGGCGACCTCGCAGGCCTCCTGGCCGGTGCTGGAGGGGTAGACGGCGAGGCGGCCCTGCTTGGTGAGCGCGGTGGCCTGCGCGTTGTACCTGCGGCCGCGGACCAGCTCCGCGTACAGGCGGCGCAGCAGGGCCGGGTCGGCCTTCGCGGCCGCCTCGGTGCCGAGGACGCGGACGGGCTCCGCGTCGGGCAGCAGCGGCGCGGGGTCCGTGCGGGGCTGCCAGGCGGGCGGCGGGGATGGCCGGTAAGCGCCCCGCTGCTCCATGACCGTCATGACGGCACCTCCTCGTGGGAGCGGCTTCGGGCGTACCACGGCAGTGTGGTGCGCCTCACCTACCGATTGTTCGGTCGCCGACACATTTTGGCTACAGGCGGCTCCACGCTGTGGACAAACGGTTCTCCACAACCTGGAATGAAAGCAGTACGTCCATGGCAGGGAGGCGGGGGGACATGGCACCTGAACAAATGGCCGAGGGGGCGGAGGGAAGCGCTGCCGTACCGCCCGCCCGTCCCCTCGACGCCATCGATCTGGACATCCTCCAGATGCTCCAGGCGGACGGCCGCGCCTCGATACGGTCGGTCGCCGAACGGGTGCACGTCTCGCGCGCCAACGCCTACGCGCGCATCAACCGCCTCATCGACGACGGCGTCATCCGCGGGTTCGGCGCCCGCGTCAACCACGAACGGGCCGGTCAGGGGACCTCGGCGTACATCACCCTGAAGATCATCCAGAACTCCTGGCGGACGGTGCGCGAGCAGCTCAGACAGCTGCCCGGGGCCTCCCACATCGCCCTGGTGGGCGGCGACTTCGACGTGCTGCTGCTGGTGCACACCTCGGACAACCGGGCGCTGCGCGAGCTGGTGCTCACCCGGCTCCAGGCCATGCCCGAGGTGCTCAGCACGCGCACGCTGCTGGTGTTCGAGGAGGAGGACCTGGAGCCGCAGGGCTGAGCCGGGCGCCCGCCCCTTCCCGCGGGCGCTCAGCCCTCCTTCCGCAGCCCTCCGAAGACCAGCTGCACGACCGCGTCGGCCACCTCGCGCTCGTCCATGCCCCGCCCGTCCGGCCGGTACCACTCGACGATCGAGTTGATCATCCCGAAGACCAGGCGGGTCGCGAGCCGAACCTCCACGTCCCCGCGCACGTCCCCCTCGGCCGCCGCCGCCTTCAGCAGCTCGGCCACCCGGTGGTCGAAGTCGCGGCGCCGCTCCAGCGCCCAGCGCTCGGTGTCGGTGTTGCCGCGCACCCGCAGCAGCAGCGTCACGTACGGCAGCTCGCCGATCAGCACCTCGACCATGCGCCGCACCACGTACTCCAGGCGCCGGGCGGCGCCGCCCACGCGCGCGTGCTCCTCGTCGAGGATGCCGAAGAGGCCGTCGATCGCCCGGCTGACGGCCCGGCGCAGCAGCTCCTCCTTGCCGGACACGTGGTGGTATATCGACGACTTCGAGATGCCGGCCGCCCGGGAGAGGTGCTCCATCGAAGTGCCGTCGTAGCCGCGGTCGTTGAAGACCTGGACGGCCACGGACAGCAGCGTCTCCGGGGTGTACGTGTCGCGCTTGGCGGTGGTCATGAGGTGCTGCCCTCCCGCTTGTCGGAGGCGTACGCGTGGCGGTACAGCGCGAGGGAGGGCGCATAGCGCCCGGAGGGATCGCGCAGGTGCAGGTCGTCGAGGAGGGCGTACGCCCAGTTGCGGCCGAGCCTGCGGCTCCACTCGAAGGGGCCGAGCGGGTAGTTGACGCCCAGGCGCATCGCGGTGTCGATGTCCTCCTCGGTGGCCACGCCCTTGGCGACGGCGTCGTGGGCGAGGTCGACGATCCGGGCGACCGTGCGCGCGACGATCATGCCGGGGACGTCGCCGATGACGCTGACGTCCTTGCCGAGCGCCTGGAAGAGGCCGATGGCCTCGGCGAGCGTCTGCGGCGCGGTGTCCTGGGAGGCGGACAGGGCGATGCGGGTGGCCCGGCGGTAGTCCAGGGCGAGGTCGAAGTAGACGACGTCGCGGAACTCCACCGAGGTCTGGCCGTCGGCGAGCGCCAGCTGGCCGCCGCTCGGCAGCACCAGGCGGGTGCCGTGGTCCTCGTCCTCCTCGCGCACCGCGATGCCCGTCTCGCGGATCAGCGCGAGCAGCTCGGAGGCGGGGCCCAGGTCGCCCTCGGCGACGACGTACGCGGGCGGGCGCGCCTTCTCCGCGGTGTGCGGCTCGGCGGGCTCGGCGTCGTCGCCGTAGTCGTACCAGCCCTGGCCGCTCTTGCGGCCGAGCCGGCCCGCCTCGACCAGCCGGCGCTGGGCGAGCGAGGGCGTGAAGCGCACGTCCTGGAAGAAGCTCTGCCACACGGAGTGCGTGACCGACTCGTTGACGTCCTGCCCGATCAGGTCGGTCAGCTCGAAGGCGCCCATCCGGAAGCCGCCCGACTCGCGCAGCACCGCGTCGATGGTGGCCGGGTCGGCGCCCTGGGCCTCGTAGACGGCGAAGGCCTCGGCGTAGAAGGGCCGGGCGATGCGGTTGACGATGAATCCGGGGGTGTCGGCGCAGGCGACCGGTGTCTTGCCCCAGGCGCGTGCCATCTCGTACGCGCGCGTGGCCGACGAGACGTCGGTGGCGAACCCGGAGACGACCTCGACCAGCGGCAGCAGCGGCGCCGGGTTGAAGAAGTGCAGGCCGACGAGGCGGCCGGGGCTGCGCAGCGCGCCGCCGATGGCCGTGACGGACAGGGAGGAGGTGTTGGTGGCGAGCAGGCAGTCCTCGCCGACGACGTCCTCCAGCGCCCGGAACAGCTCCTGCTTGGCGTCCAGCCGCTCCAGGACGGCCTCGACGACCAGGGAGCAGTCCGCGAGCTCGGCGAGGTCCACGGCGGGCAGCAGCCGCTCGTGCGCGGCGTCCCGGTCGGCCGCGGTGAGCCGCTCCTTCGCCACGAGCCGGTCCAGGCGGGCGCCGATCGCCGCGGCCGCCTCCTGCGCGCGCCCCTGAACGGCGTCGTACAGCCGTACCCGATGGCCCGCGACCAGCGCGACCTGGGCGATGCCCTGGCCCATGGTGCCGGTGCCGACGACGGCCACGGGGCTGCTGAGGTCCAGTGCTGTCATGCGCGCGATCCTCCCGCACGGGGTTTTCCACAGATGCGGCGGACCCCCTTGTCCCGACCGATCGTTCGGTTACTCTAACTCTGACCGGCTGTTCCCGCCCCTATTTCTGCCCAGGTCATGGGCTCGACGAAGAGTCCACAAGACGAGGAGTTGGTCCCGCATGGCCGCCGAACTGACCACGCACGAGCTGATCGCCAAGCACCGGCCCACCCTCGACCAGGCGCTGGAAGCGATCCGCACACGCGCCTACTGGTCACCGCACCCCGAGCACCCCAAGGCCTACGGCGAGAACGGCAGCCTGGACATGGCGGCGGGCAAGGCCGCATTCGACGCCCTCCTGGGCACCCGCCTCGACCTCGGCCAGCCCGGCACGGACGACTGGGTGGGCGGCGAGACGTCGCCGTACGGCATCGAGCTGGGCGTGACCTACCCGCACGCGGACCTCGACGAACTGCTGCCCGCCATGAAGGCCGGGCAGCGCGCGTGGCGCGACGCGGGCGCGGAGATGCGCGCGGTGGTGTGCCTGGAGATCCTCAGGCGGATCAGCGACCGGACGCACGAGTTCGCGCACGCGGTCATGCACACCTCGGGCCAGGCGTTCATGATGGCGTTCCAGGCGGGCGGCCCGCACGCGCAGGACCGCGGCCTGGAGGCGGTGGCGTACGCGTACGTGGAGCAGGTCCGCACGCCCGACACCGCGGAGTGGACCAAGCCGCAGGGCAAGCGCGACCCGCTCGCCCTCACCAAGCAGTTCACCCCGGTCCCCCGCGGCATCTCGCTGATGATCGGCTGCAACACCTTCCCGACGTGGAACGGCTACCCGGGCCTGTTCGCCTCCCTGGCCACCGGCAACGCGGTCCTGGTCAAGCCCCACCCGCGCGCGGTGCTGCCGCTCGCGCTCACCGTGCAGGTGGCGCGCCAGGTGCTCACCGAGTCCGGCTTCGACCCGAACCTGGTGGCGCTGGCGGCCGAGCGGCCCGGCGAGGGCATCGCGAAGGCGCTCGCCACGCGCCCGGAGATCCGGATCATCGACTACACGGGCTCGACGGCGTTCGGCGACTGGCTGGAGGCCAACGCCCGGCAGGCGCAGGTCTACACGGAGAAGGCCGGCGTCAACACCGTGCTGGTGGACTCGGCGGCGAACTACAAGGGCATGCTCTCCAACCTGGCCTTCTCGCTGTCCCTGTACAGCGGCCAGATGTGCACCACCCCGCAGAACCTGCTGATCCCCCGCGACGGCATCCGCACCGACGAGGGCCCGAAGACCTTCGACGAGGTGGTCGCGGACCTCGCCCGCGCGGTCGACGGCCTGCTCGGCGACGACGCGCGCGCGAACGCGCTGCTCGGCGCGATCGTCAACCCGGACGTGAAGGCCCGTCTGGAGGCCGCGGCCGGGCTCGGCGAAGTCGCCCTGGCCTCACGGGAGATCAGCAACCCGGAGTTCCCGGGCGCGGTGGTGCGCACGCCGGTGATCGTGAAGCTGGACGGCGCGAAGCCGGACGACGAGGCCGCGTACATGAGCGAGTGCTTCGGCCCGGTCTCCTTCGCCGTCGCGGTCGACTCGACGGCGGACGGCGTGGAGCTGCTGCGGCGCACGATCCGCGAGAAGGGCGCGATGACGGTCGGCGCGTACACCAGCGACACCGAGGTCGAGGACACGATCCAGGAGGTCTGCCTGGAGGAGGCGGCGCAGCTGTCGCTGAACCTCACGGGCGGGGTGTACGTCAACCAGACGGCCGCGTTCTCCGACTTCCACGGTTCGGGCGGCAACCCGGCGGCCAACGCGGCGCTGTGCGACGGCGCGTTCGTGGCGAACCGGTTCCGGGTGGTCGAGGTGCGCCGGGAGTCCGAGGGCCAGGCCTAGGGCCTGACGCCAGACCGGGCCCTAGGGCCTGGAGCCGTACCCGGTGGCGCTCCAGTGGTACAGCGTCATGGCCACGCTCGTCGCCAGGTTGTAGCTGGAGACCTGGGGACGCATCGGCAGGGACAGCAAGTGGTCGGTACGGGCGCGTAGTTCGGCGGACAGGCCGCTGCGCTCGGAGCCGAAGGCGAGGACGGCGTCGTCCGGGAGCTTCACGCCCCGGATGTCGTCGCCCTCCGGGTCGAGGGCGAACAGCGGGCCCGCCGGCAGCTCGTCGGCGGTCAGCCGCTCCACCGCGGTCGCGAAGTGCAGCCCGGCCCCGCCGCGGACGACGGTGGGGTGCCAGGGGTCGAGCGTGCCGGTGGTGACCACGCCGGTCGCGCCGAACCCGGCGGCCAGCCGGATCACGGCGCCCGCGTTGCCGAGGTTGCGCGGGTTGTCGAGGACCACGACGGGCGCGGTGCGGGGCGCGTACGCCAGCTTCTCGAGGTTGGCCGCCCGGGAAGGCCGTACGGCCAGCGCCGCCACGGCCGTGGGGTGCGGGCGCGGGACCAGGCTCCGGTACGTCTGCTCCGGCACCTCGGTCAGGAGCGCGGCCAGCTCCTCCCGTACGTCAGGGGCGAGTTCGCCGGCGAGCGTGAGGGCCGCCCGCCGGTCGGCGGTGACCGCCACCGGGACCTCCGCCGCGAAGCGCAGGGCGTGCTTGAGCGCGTGAAAACCGTCGAGCAGCACGCAGGAGCCGGCCAGCCGGCGCCAGGCGCTCACGGTGTCGGCGGTGGGGTCGGTCATGGTGGGCAGCCTACGTGCGCACGCAGCCGGGGCTCACGCGCGCACGCACCTGGGGCGCACCGGCGCGTGCGCCGTGGGCTCACGCCGTGGAGTTCGCGGGCGCGGGCTCGGGGTTCTCCGGCACGCGCGGTCCGGGCAGGGGCACCAGGCCGCCGCGGGCGAGGACGCGGTCACGCGCGCGTGCCGCCCAGCCGCCGAGCCGGCGCAGGAACGACGTCGGCAGGAAGACCGAGTCGGCCGTGATCATCGCGAGCGAGAAGAAGGGCAGTCCGAGGACCACGGCGATCACGGCGTGCTCGGTCATCATCACGGCCAGCAGGACGTTCTTCACCCGCCGGTTGAACAGCGTGAACGGGAAGGCGACCTGCACGATCACGGTCCCGTACGTCACCAGCATCACCATGGTGCCGCTGGACGACAGCAGATCGGCGAGCGCGGGCCAGGGCGAGAAGTAGTCGAGGTGGAGGGGGTAGTAGACGGCCGTGCCGTCCTGCCAGCGAGTGCCCTGGATCTTGTACCAGCCGGCCGTCGCGTAGATCAGGCAGGCCTCGGCCATGATCACGAGGACGGCGCCGTTGTGCACGATGTTGCCGACGACGTCCAGCAGTATCCGGGGTTCCTCGCTCTTCGCGAGGCGGCCGACGACCCACCGCACGGCGAGCGCGACCCACACCGCGTAGACGATCACCGGGACGGTCGCGTCGACGCCGTCGAACCTGCCGCCGGCCGTCACCGCGACCAGCGCGAACCCGAGCACGGCCCACAGCGCCGGACCGACCCGGTCGGCGACCTGTTCGCCACGCGCGCGTGCCTCGGCCGCGCGCCGGGCCCGCCGCGCGTCCAGCGACCAGACCTGACCGCAGCGCGTGAACACGAGGTAGACCGACATCAGGTGCAGGACGTTGTCGCCGCCGTCGCCCACGAAGACGCTGCGGTTCTGCAGCGAGAGCACGCCGATCATGAACAGCACCGACATGGTGCGGGTGCGCCAGCCGAGCAGCAGCAGCACGCTGGCCAGCACGGCGAGCAGGTAGACGATCTCGAACCAGGGGCGGCCGTCCGACCACATCAGGGCCGAGAAGGCGTGGTTGACCGCGATCAGCTGCTGGGCGTCGTCCCAGCTCCACGGGCCGCCGGGGCCGTAGAGCTCCGCGCGGTGGGGGAACTCGCGCAGCAGGAACATCAGCCAGGTGGCGCTGAAGCCGATGCGGACGACGGCCGTCTGGTACGGGCCGAGCGCCGACTCGGTGACGCGCGCGATGGCGGAGGAGACCGACAGGGCGAAGCGGTTCACTCGGCGCCTCCGTCGGTGTCGGCGGCCGTGACCTGCCACCAGGGCAGCACACGGTACAGCGGCTTGTCCGAGATCTTCTCGGCGCTCCAGCTGGGCGGGGTCACGTTGGTGGTGCTGGAGCGGACCTGGACCCGATCGACGACGCCGCCCTTCCCGGCCGCGTCGTCGCGGTCCAGGCGCAGCGCCACGATGCGCCGCAGGTAGCTCTCGGACAGGGCGCCGCGCAGGCCCGAGGGGCGGTTGTTGCTGTCGTGCGTGGCGACGAAGAAGTCCCAGGCCCGGCGCAGCTCGTTCTGCTGGGTGTGGCTGGGCACCAGATTGCCGTCGATGGCCCGGCCGTCCTCGGCGGACAGGTCGTACCAGCCGGTGGTGCGCACCTCGCCGTTCGCCGCCTGCACCTCGGCGCGGACCTGGACGGCGATGTTCTGCTGGAGCGGGTTGGGCGCGAAGAGCTTCCAGTTCTGCTCGAACTCCGGGTAGACCCACTCGTCGATCGCCTCGCCGTGCGCCTTGGTCAGGGTGTTCGACGGCGCGACGTGCAGGAAGACCATCCCGAGGTGAACGCAGACGGCGACGGCGACGACGGCGAGCGCCAGCGCGGCCCCGACCTGGTACCGGGGAGAGAGAGCGGCGACACCGGTACGGGCCTCGGCGTACGGGACCTCCGGTGCCCCCGGGGCGTCCGACCGGGGCGGGACGGCCGCCTCGGGGTGACTGTCCGGATCGGTGCGATGGTCCGGATCAGCTCGATGGTCCGGTTCAGCTCGATAGTGCGGATCGGTGCGATGGTCCGGTTCGGCTCGATGGTCCGGTTCGGGATGACCGCTCTGCTCGGGACGGGCGTCCGGCTCGGCTTGAACGGCCGGCTCGGGACGGGCGTCCTGCTCGGCATGACCTATCGCCTCGGCGTGAGCGTCCGCCTCGGCGTGAGCGTCCGGCTCAGTACGCGCAGCCGGTACCCGGCCGACGGCCCGTGCGGGACGGGCAGCCGCTTCGCGACGGGTGGCCGGCTCGGGACGTTCGCCCTGCTCGGAGCGCCGGTCCGGCCGGTCCGCCGGCTCGGGCGGGCCATCCTGCTCGGACGGGACCCCCTGCTCGGACGTGCCACCAGGACCGTCCGGCCCGTACCGGGCGTCGGAGTCTGTGCCGTACGCGTCCATTGCCGCCCGTCTTTCGATCCCGGTCTGATTTCCGGCCGCCGGCCATGGAGCGCCGTACCGCCCGTCCCCACCGCACCACCGCGTTCGCACGGCACGGTACCCAGGCCCGCCTGCTCGGCGCAGCCCAGTCGTTCCACCTCGCCGCGGCGCACACGAGGCCGCCCCCAGTTGTCCACAGGCCACGCGCACGGGTCATCCACAGCGGTTGACACCTTACGGCGTTCGGACCAGTCCCGGTCCACAGAACCGAACGGTCGGTCCGGTGCGGGCCCGAACCCCCGACGCCCCGTTCCCTTCTTCTAGAACCTGTTCTATCTTGACGACCCGTCAGATCTCGCGAGACCCCGTCAGCTCAGCGGACCGCCGGAGGGACAGGACCGTGGACTTCACCTTCACCGAGGAGCAGCAGGCGGCGGCCGAGGCCGCGCGCGGGGTGTTCGCCCCGGTCGCGCCGGACGCGGTGCCCAGTCCCTCGCTCGTCGCGGGCACCGTCGCCGACGACTTCGACCGCGAGCTGTGGGCGAGGCTCGCCGAGGCGGACCTGCTCAGCCTGCTGCTCGCCCCGGAGCACGGCGGCGCGGGCCTGGACGCCATCGCCCTCTGCCTGGTCCTGCGGGAGTCGGCCAAGGTGCTGGCACGCGTACCGCTGCTGGAGTCCGCCGCGGCCGCGGCGGCCGTACAGGCCTACGGCGGCGAGGAGTTGAAGTCGGCGCTGCCGGCCCGGGCCGGCCGGGGCGAGGTGGTGCTGACCGTCGCCGCGAACGGCCGCGGCGGCCACGACCCGGCCGAACTCGCCGTGACCGCACGGCAGGACGGCGACGCGTGGATCCTGGACGGCGTGCAGACGGCGGTGCCGTGGGCCCACACCGCCGACTTCCTCGTCGTACCGGCCCGTACCGCCGCCGAGCGCACCCTCCTCGCCGTGATCCCCCGGACCCACCCGGGCGTCGCCCTCGGCGAGCAGATCTCCACCGCCGGCGAACGGCTCGGCGAACTGCGCCTGGAGTCCGCGCGGATCGCGGCTCACGACGTCATCGACGCCGACGGCGCCTGGGAGTGGCTGCGCGACCTGCTGACCTGCGGCACCTGTGCGCTGGCCCTGGGCCTGGGCGAACGGGTCCTCGCCATGACGAGCGAGTACACCGGCAAACGCGAGCAGTTCGGCTTCCCCGTCGCGACCTTCCAGGCCGTCGCCGTGCAGGCCGCCGACCGCTTCATCGACCTGCGAGCGATGGAGGTCACCCTGTGGCAGGCCGCGTGGCGCATCGCCTCGGGGGCGTCCGGCGTGCTGCCCGCCTCCGGCGACCTGGCGGTCGCCAAGATCTGGGCCTCGGAGGGCGTACGACGGGTCGTGCAGACGGCACAGCATCTGCACGGCGGGTTCGGCGCGGACGTCGAATACCCGCTGCACCGGTACCACGCCTGGGCCAAGCACCTGGAGCTCCAGCTGGGTCCCGCGGCGGCGCACGAGGAGGCCCTGGGCGACCTGCTGGCGGCCCACCCGCTCGGCTGACGCGCCCTCCGCGGAGTCCGGAGAGCCGCGAGAACCCCGCTCACCGCGGAGTCCGGAGAGCCGCGAGAACCCGGCGAACTACAGGACGAACCCCGGCTGGCCGTCGTCCGTCACGACGGGCCGGCCCGCCGCCGCCCACACCTGCATGCCGCCGTCGACGTTCACGGCGTCCCAGCCCTGCTGGACGAGGTACATCGCGACCTGCGCCGAGCGGCCGCCGGAGCGGCAGATGACGTTGACGCGGCCGTCCTGCGGGGCGGCCTCGGTCAGCTCGCCGTAACGGGCCACGAAGTCGCTGATGGGGATGTGCAACGCCCCCTCGGCGTGGCCCGCCTGCCACTCGTCGTCCTCGCGGACGTCCAGCAGGAAGTCGCCGTCCTTGAGGTCCGAGACCTCCACCGTGGGCACACCAGCTCCGAAATGCATGTCCGAGACGCTACCCGACTCGCCGCCTAGGCCAGCAGCTCGGCCAGCTCCTGCTCGCGCCGGGACACGTCCGCCAGCAGCTTCTCGGCGACCTCCTCCAGGAGCTGGTCGGGATCGTCCGGCGCCAGCCGGAGCATCCCGCCGATCGCGCTCTCCTCCAGCTCCTTGGCGACCAGCGTCAGCATCTCCTTGCGCGCCGACAGCCATTCGAGGCGGGCGTAGAGCTCCTCGCTCTCGCTGGGACGGCGGTCCGCGGGCGCCGGACCCTTCGCCCACTCCTCGGCCAGCTCCCGCAGCAGGGGCTCGTCGCCGCGCGCGTAGGCGGCGTTGACCCGGGTGATGAACTCCTCACGGCGCGCCCGCTCGGCGTCCTCCTGCGCCAGGTCCGGGTGGGCCTTGCGGGCCAGCTCGCGGTAGAGCTTGCGGGCCTCGTCGCTGGGGCGCACGCGCTGCGGGGGCCGCACCGGCTGGTCCGTGAGCATCGCCGCGGCCTCGGGGAAGAGCCCCTCGCCGTCCATCCAGCCGTGGAAGAGCTCCTCCACGCCCGGCATCGGCAGCACGCGGGCGCGTGCCTCCTCGGCCTTGCGCCGGTCCTCGGGGTCGCCGGTGCGCGCGGCCCGCGCCTCCGCGATCTGCGCGTCCAGCTCGTCGAGGCGGGCGTACATCGGGCCGAGCTTCTGGTGGTGCAGCCGGGAGAAGTTCTCGACCTCCACCCGGAAGGTCTCCACCGCGATCTCGTACTCGATCAGCGCCTGCTCGGCGGCCCGAACGGCCCGCTCCAGGCGCTCCTCGGGGCGCGGCGCACCGTCCTCGGGCGTCGCCTGCGTCTCACCGGCGACACCACCCTGCTCAGCATCCGGGCTCGTCACGCGACCAGCCTAGGCCACGCCCCGCCCGGCCCTCCGCCGCACCGACCGCAACCTCCCCCGACCAGCGACAACGCCCTCACCGCATCCACCGCCGACACCCACACCGCCCGCACCGGTCCTGCCGGCACCGCCGGCCACCGACGGCCACCCCGCTCCACACCGCTGCGCGCCGAGGCTCACCGCTGCCGCCCCGGCCCCCGCGCCTCGGGGCAGTCCGCCTCCACCCACTGCGCCGCCAGATCCCGGCACGCCACCATCATCGTCCCGGGCCGGCAGGCGATCTCGTGCGTGCAGCCGCCGTCGTGCGGGAGAACCTCGTCGAGGATCACCTCGCCCAGGGCGGTCACGTCGCAGACGTCCAGGACGTCCACCTGGAAGCGGGAGACCCCGGTGTACCGGACGAGCAGGTCCTCGTCGTGCTTGAAGCAGTTGTGGCCGAAGCGGATCTCTATCTCGTCGTCCCCGGTCCGGCGCACCCCCTGCGGCGCGAGATCCTGCACGCACCGCTTGCCGGAGAAGTCGTAGTGCCCCGGGTCCGTGGCGAACGCCCGCGCCCCCGGCGGCAGTTGCCGCGCCAGCACCGGCAGCCGCGCCAGGTAGGGGCGCGGGTCGACGATCCCCGTCACCTCACCGT
The DNA here is from genome assembly GCF_042800575.1 of Streptomyces sp. NPDC057616. Lineage (NCBI taxonomy): Bacteria > Bacillati > Actinomycetota > Actinomycetes > Kitasatosporales > Streptomycetaceae > Streptomyces > Streptomyces sp. NPDC057616. Next base: position 44,436 of record NZ_JBHVGU010000011.1, on the reverse strand, counting down.
CGCGTCCGTCGAGGTCGACGTACTTCATCGGCGCCCCCTCCCGGCCCCGCTCCTACACCCCGAGCTCCGCCGCGACCTTCCCCGACCGCACCGCGGCGGTCAGATCGGCGTGGTCGGCCTCCGTGCGGTCGGCGTAGGCGACCGCGAAGTCCGCGATCGCCTCGTCCAGTTCCTCGTTCTTGCCGCAGTACCCGGCGATCAGCCGCGGGTCCGCGCTGTGCGAGTGGGCCCGGGCCAGCAGGGCGCCGGTCATCCGGCCGTAGTCGTCTATCTGGTCGGCGGCCAGCGCCGCGGGGTCCACGCTGCCCTTGCGGTTGCGGAACTGCCGTACCTGGAACGGTCGTCCGTCCACCGACGTCCAGCCCAGCAGGATGTCGCTGACGACCTGCATGCGCTTCTGCCCCAGCACCACCCGGCGGCCCTCGTGCGCCACCTCCGGCACCTCGAAGCCCGCGGTCACCAGGTGCGGCACCAGCGCCGAGGGACGCGACTCCTTCACCTGGAGGACGAGCGGCTCCCCCCGGTGGTCCAGGAGCAGCACCACGTACGACCGCGTGCCCACGCTGCCCGTGCCGACGACGCGGAAGGCGACGTCGTGCACCGCGTGCCGGGCCAGCAGCGGGAGCCGGTCCTCGGCGAGCGTCGTCACGTACTCCTCGAGGGCCGCCGCCACCGCCACGGCCTCCGCGTCCGGCACCGCCCGCAGGACCGGCAGGGACTCCACGAAGCGGCGCCCGCCCTCCTCGGCCTCCTCCGTCGACTTCGCCGCGAAGCGCCCGCTGGTGTTGGCGCGCGCCTTCTCGGAGACCCGCTCCAGCGTGCCGAGCAGATCATGGGCGTCGGTGTGGGAGACGAGCTCCTCGTCCGCGATCGCGTTCCACGCGTCCAGCACCGGGAGCTTGGCGAGTAGACGCATGGTGCGGCGGTAGGCGCCGGTCGCGTCGAAGGCCGCCTTGCGGCAGTGGTCCTCGTCGGCGCCCGCCTCCCGGCCGGCGAGCACGAGGGAGGCGGCGAGCCGCTTGAGGTCCCACTCCCAGGGGCCGTGGACCGTCTCGTCGAAGTCGTTCAGGTCGATGACCAATCCGCCGCGCGGGTCGCCGTACAGGCCGAAGTTCGCCGCGTGGGCGTCGCCGCAGATCTGGGCGCGGATGCGGGTCATGGGCGTGCGCGCGAGGTCGTACGCCATCAGGCCCGCCGAGCCGCGCAGGAAGGCGAAGGGGGTGGCGGCCATCCGGCCCGCCCGTATCGGCGTGAGCTCGGGGATGCGGCCGCGGTGGGACTCCTCCAGCGCGGCGACCGCGTGCGGCCGGGCACCGTCGAGGTCGAGCGCGGCGTGCGCGCTGCGCGGCACGCTCTTGCGCAGTGCCTTGCCCTCCGCCTTGGGCGAACCCTCGGGCGGCCAGGTGGCGAACCCGCGCACCTGCGGAAGCCGACGTACCGCCGGCTCCGCCGTTTGTGCCGCACCGATTCCGGTTTGTGCCTCACCGATTCCGGTCACGCCGACCGCCTCCCCCGCACCCGCACGAACATCAACTCGTGGAGACCGTACAGCCGGTGGCCGGAGCGCGTCAGACCCTGTGGAGAACTACGCGCCTGTGGAAAACCCCGGCGCACGATCGCGTGGAACGGGGTTGTGATTGTCCTCACGGGGTAATGAGCCTCACACCGCTCCGGAGAAACGCGGAAGCCCCCAGGTCTGGGACCTGGGGGCTTCCGGCTGGTGCGCGAGGGGGGAGTTGAACCCCCACGCCCTTGCGGGCACTGGAACCTGAATCCAGCGCGTCTGCCTATTCCGCCACCCGCGCATTGGGTGTGTCTTCCGGCTCCGCCCCTTGGGGCCTGGCGCCTTCCGACATCCAGAACATTAGCACGCTGGCAGGGGTGGGTTCACATCCCTTTCCCCGGGGCAGCCGCCCACCAGGCACGTCTCCTGATCCGGTCCCGGAGGTGATCGATCGTCCGGGGCCGGCGTTCCGTATCGACGGATGCCGGTTCACGTATCAACCTCGTACCGGTCCTGTCCGTCTCCCCAGGAGCCGGGCAGAGTCCACAGTCAGGTGCGGGACACTGGTCTGCGGCCGCCTCTACGATCCTGGGCAGAAGTAGTGCGTGGGAGGAGTTCGAAGGACGGCTCCGGAGGGAACCTCCGAAGCGGACTTCGTCCAGCGTCGACACCCGTCGACCGGGCCGACAGGGGGAACCAGCCGATTCACCCGCGCGTGGATACGATCAGTAAGCAGTACCAGGTAAGGCAGGTCCCGCCAGGCGGGACGCAGGACGGCAGCGACATCGGAGGAGGTGCCCCGTGGGAGTCCTGAAGAAGTTCGAGCAGCGTCTCGAAGGTCTGGTCAACGGCACCTTCGCGAAGGTGTTCAAGTCAGAGGTCCAGCCCGTGGAGATCGCCGGCGCGCTCCAGCGCGAGTGCGACAACAACGCGACGATCTGGAACCGCGACCGGACCGTCGTCCCCAACGACTTCATCGTGGAGCTGAGCACGCCGGACTTCGAGCGGCTCAGCCCCTACTCCGGCCAGCTCGGCGACGAGCTCGCCGGCATGGTGCGCGACTACGCCAAGCAGCAGCGCTACACCTTCATGGGCCCCATCAAGGTCCACCTCGAGAAGGCGGACGACCTCGACACCGGCCTGTACCGGGTGCGCAGCCGTACGCTCGCCTCCACCACGAACCAGCAGGCGGGCGGCCCCGCCGCACCGCCGGCACCGGCCGCGGGCCGTCCCGGCGGAGGGTACGGCTATCCGCCGGCCGCCGCACCCGCGGGCGCCCCGCCCATGCCGGCCGCGCCGCCGCCCGGCGCACGCCCCGGCGGCTACGGCTACCCGCAGCCCGCCGGTGGCCAGCGGCCTCCCGCCGCCCCTGCGGCGGGCGGGCGCACCCGGCACTGGGTGGAGGTCAACGGCACCCGCCACCAGATCTCCCGCGCGACTCTGGTGCTGGGCCGCAGCACCGAGGCCGACGTGCGGATCGACGACCCCGGCGTCTCGCGCCGGCACTGTGAGATCCGGACCGGAACGCCCTCGACGATCCAGGATCTCGGGTCCACCAACGGCATCGTGGTGGACGGGCAGCACACCACCCGCGCTACGCTCCGCGACGGCTCGCGGATCGTCGTGGGCAGCACCACCATCATTTACCGGCAAGCCGAAGGGTGAAGCGGGGGCAATGTCAGAGCTGACCCTCACGGTCATGCGGCTGGGTTTCCTGGCCGTACTGTGGCTGTTCGTGATCGTGGCCGTGCAGGTCATCCGCAGCGACCTGTTCGGAACGCGCGTCACTCAGCGCGGGTCCCGGCGCGAGAGCGGACGGCCGCAGCAGGCCGCCCGGCAGCAGGCCGCGCCCCCGCAGCAGCGTCAGCAGGGCGGCGGCGGCCGCCAGCGCCGCAACGCCCCCACCAAGCTGGTCGTGTCCGAGGGCACCCTCACCGGCACGACCGTCGCGCTGCAGGGCCAGACCATCACCCTGGGCCGGGCGCACGACAGCACGATCGTGCTGGACGACGACTACGCCTCCAGCCGCCATGCCAGGATCTACCCGGACCGCGACGGCAACTGGATCGTCGAGGACCTGGGTTCCACCAACGGCACGTACCTCGACCGGAGCCGGCTGACGACCCCCACGCCGATTCCGCTGGGCGCGCCGATCCGCATCGGCAAGACAGTCATCGAGCTGCGGAAGTAGTACGACAATGAGCGAGCGGAGCGAGCACGCAGCGGCGGCCCCCACCAGGGGCCTCGGCGCGCTCCCGACCGGAGGGTGGGCACCGTGCGGATGTACCCGGAGCCGACGGGCGAGGTGCGCATGAGTCTGTCACTGCGCTTCGCCGCCGGATCGCACAAAGGCATGATCCGGGAGGGCAACGAGGACTCCGGATACGCCGGTCCGCGCCTGCTCGCGATCGCCGACGGCATGGGCGGCGCCGCGGCCGGCGAGGTCGCCTCCTCCGAGGCCATCTCCACCATCGTCGCGCTCGACGACGACGTGCCGGGCTCCGACATCCTCACCTCCCTCGGCACCGCCGTGCAGCGCGCCAACGACCAGCTGCGCGCGATGGTCGAGGAGGACCCGCAGCTGGAGGGCATGGGCACCACGCTCACCGCCCTGCTGTGGACCGGCCAGCGGCTCGGCCTCGTGCACGTCGGCGACTCGCGCGCGTACCTGCTGCGCGACGGCGTCCTCACCCAGATCACGCAGGACCACACCTGGGTGCAGCGGCTGGTCGACGAGGGCCGCATCACCGAGGAAGAGGCCACCACCCACCCCCAGCGCTCCCTTCTGATGCGGGCGCTGGGCAGCGGCGAGCACGTCGAGCCCGATCTGTCGATCCGTGAAGTACGCGCCGGCGACCGGTACTTGATCTGCTCCGACGGTCTGTCCGGCGTGGTCTCGCACCAGACGCTCGAGGACACCCTCGCCAGCTACCAGGGCCCGCAGGAGACCGTGCAGGAGCTGATCCAGCTCGCGCTGCGCGGCGGCGGCCCGGACAACATCACGGTCATCGTGGCCGACGTGCTGGACCTGGACACCTCCGACACCCTCGCCGGGCAGCTCTCCGACACCCCGGTCGTGGTCGGCGCGGTCGCCGAGAACCAGCACCAGCAGCACGACAACGGCATCATGCAGACCCCCGCGGGCCGTGCCTCCGGCCTCGGCCGCCAGGTGCCCGGGCAGGGCGGGGGCGGCGAGTTCGGCCCGCCCGGCTCCGGCGACACCACCGGCTACGTCCCGGCGGGCAGCTTCGGCGACTACACCGACGACGACTTCGTCAAGCCCCGCAAGGGCCGCAGGTGGGCGAAGAGATCCTTCTACATCGTGCTCGCGCTCGCCGTCATCGGCGGCGGCCTGTACGGCGGCTGGCGCTGGACGCAGACGCAGTACTACGTCGGCACCAAGGACGAACACGTCGCGCTGTACCGGGGCATCAGCCAGGACCTGGCCTGGGTCTCGCTGTCGAAGGTGGAGAAGGACCACCCCGAGATCGAACTCAAGTACCTGCCGCCGTACCAGCAGAAGCAGGTCAAGAACACGATCGCCGAGGGCGGTCTGACCGACGCCCAGTCGAAGATCGACGAGCTCGGCGTGCAGGCCTCCGCCTGCAAGAAGGAGTCCGAGCGGCAGGCGGCCGAGAGCGAGAACAACTCGAAGACCGGCACGGGTGAGGCGGGCGGTACCACGGGAACCACCAAGACCTCACTCACGTCCAAGGCATCACCGAGCCCCTCGACCTCACCGAAACCGTCCAAGTCAGCGACCGCTCCCACCCCCAGCCCCGGCCCCAGCCTCTCGGAGGATGAGCAGAAGGTCGTCTCGCTGTGCGGTAAGCAGTAGGCAAGCCGTGAGAGGCCCTGTCACACGATGAGCAGTACTACCAACACATCGACGCATCACACGTCCACGATCGGCGCGATCGGCGCACCGAGCCGGCGCAACACGGAGCTCGCGCTCCTGGTGTTCGCGGTGGCCATCCCGGTGTTCGCCTACGCCAACGTGGGCCTGGCCATCGACGACAAGGTGCCGGCCGGCCTGCTGAGCTACGGGCTCGGCCTCGGCCTGCTCGCCGCCGTCGGACACCTCGCCGTACGGAAGTTCGCGCCGTACGCCGACCCGATGCTGCTGCCGCTGGCCACCCTGCTCAACGGCCTCGGCCTGGTGGTGATCTGGCGTCTGGACCAGTCGAAGCTGCTGCAGTCGCTGCCCAACTACTTCCAGGCCGCGCCCCGTCAGCTGCTCTACACCGCGCTGGGCATCGGTCTGTTCGTGGTGGTGCTGATCTTCCTGAAGGACCACCGCGTCCTGCAGCGCTACACGTACATCTCGATGTTCGGCGCGCTGGTGCTGCTCATCCTGCCGCTGGTGCCCGGCCTCGGCGCCAACATCTACGGCGCCAAGATCTGGATCCGCGTCCCGGGCCTCGGCTCCCTGCAGCCCGGTGAGTTCGCGAAGATCGCCCTGGCGATCTTCTTCGCCGGCTACCTGATGGTGAAGCGCGACGCGCTGGCCCTCGCCAGCCGCCGCTTCATGGGCCTGTACCTGCCGCGCGGCCGCGACCTCGGACCGATCCTGGTCGTCTGGCTGATGTCGATCCTCATCCTGGTCTTCGAGACCGACCTCGGCACCTCGCTGCTGTTCTTCGGAATGTTCGTCATCATGCTGTACGTCGCCACCGAGCGGACCAGCTGGATCGTCTTCGGTCTGCTGATGTCCGCGGCCGGCGCCGTCGGTGTGGCGAGCTTCGAACCGCACGTGCAGCAGCGCGTCCAGGCCTGGCTGGACCCGATGAAGGAGTACACGCTCAGCCAGCAGGGCGTCGTCGGCCACTCCGAGCAGTCCATGCAGGCGCTGTGGGCCTTCGGCTCCGGCGGCACCCTCGGCACCGGCCTCGGCCAGGGCCACTCGGACCTCATCCGGTTCGCCGCCAACTCCGACTTCATCCTCGCCACCTTCGGCGAGGAGCTGGGCCTGGCCGGCATCATGGCGATCCTGCTGATCTACGGCCTGATCGTGGAGCGCGGCGTGCGCACCGCCCTCGCCGCCCGCGACCCGTTCGGCAAGCTGCTCGCCGTCGGCCTGTCCGGCGCCTTCGCGCTCCAGGTCTTCGTCGTGTCCGGCGGTGTGATGGGCCTCATCCCGCTGACCGGTATGACCATGCCGTTCATGGCCTACGGCGGTTCGTCGGTCCTCGCCAACTGGGCGCTGATCGGCATCCTGATCCGCATCAGCGACACCGCCCGCCGCCCGGCGCCCGCGCCCGCCGGCAACCCCGACGCCGAGATGACCCAGGTGGTCCGCCCGTCATGAACAAGCCCCTGCGCCGGATCGCGATCTTCTGCGGCCTGCTGGTCCTCACGCTGCTGCTGCGCGACAACTGGCTCCAGTACGTCAAGGCCGACAGCCTCAAGGACGACCCGAAGAACCGCCGCGTCACCATCGCGCGTTACTCCACGCCGCGCGGCGACATCATCGTCGACGGCGACCCGATCACCGGCTCCACCAAGACCAGCAAGAGCGGGCTGAACGACCTCGAGTACAAGCGCACCTACAAGGACGGCGCCATGTGGGCGCCGGTGACCGGGTACGCCTCGCAGGCCTTCGGCGCCAACCAGCTGGAGTCCATCGAGGACGGCATCCTCACCGGCACCGACGACCGGCTCTTCTTCCGCAACACCCTCGACATGATCACGGGCAAGCAGAAGCAGGGCGGCAACGTCGTCACCACGCTCAACGCGGCCGCGCAGAAGGCCGCGTACAACGGCCTGAAGTCGCAGGGCGGCAAGGGCGCGGTCGCCGCGATCGACCCGTCGACGGGCAAGATCCTGGCGCTGGCCTCCTACCCGTCGTACGACCCCTCGTCCTTCGCCGGCAACTCGACGGACACGGACTCCAAGGCCTGGCAGAAGCTGCAGAAGAAGGTCAACCCCAACGACCCGATGCTCAACCGGGCGCTGCGTGAGGTCTACCCGCCGGGCTCCACCTTCAAGGTGGTCACGGCCGCGGCGGCGCTGGAGAACGGCCTGTACAACTCCGCCGACGAGAACACCGACTCGCCGCTGCCCTACATCATGAAGGGCACCACGACCGAGCTGAAGAACGAGGGCAACATCCCCTGCAAGAACGCGACGCTGCGGACCGCCCTGCGGGTGTCCTGCAACACCGTGTTCGGCAAGATCGGCTCGGACCTCGGCAACGACAAGATGCTCGCCGAGGCGAAGAAGTTCGGCTTCGACGAGGAGCAGTTCACGCCGACGCGCACCGCGGCCTCCGTGTTCTCCGACAACATGAACTCCTCGCAGACCGCGCTGTCCTCGATCGGCCAGTACAACACCGCCGCGACCCCGCTGCAGATGGCCATGGTCGCCTCCGCGGTCGCCAACGACGGCAAGCTGATGAAGCCGTACATGGTCGACAAGCTCCAGTCGTCGAACCTCGACACCATCGCGCAGACCGACCCGCAGGAGATGAGCCAGCCCCTGTCGTCGAAGAACGCGCAGATCCTGCAGTCGATGATGGAGACGGTGGTCAAGGAGGGCACGGGCACCAACGCCCAGATCCCCGGCGTCACCGTGGGCGGCAAGACCGGTACCGCGCAGCACGGCGTCGCCAACAGCAAGAACCCGTACGCCTGGTTCATCTCCTACGCCAAGCTCCCCGACGGCAGCTCGCCGGTGGCCGTAGCGACGGTCATCGAGGACGACAACGCCAACCGTGACGACATCTCCGGCGGCGGTCTCGCGGCGCCCATCGCCAAGAGCGTGATGGAGGCGGTCATCAACTCCAAGAAGTGACCCCGCTCACGTCCCCTTCACATCGGTGCACGTTGCGATACCGGTCCTGTATCGGGTGACGGGCTTGGCCAGGTCACACAATGCGATCCGGGTACGGTAGGCCCGGACGGCAGCCTCCGGCCGCACACGAGTGACGGCCGGGACCGACGGAGAGGGCTGGTAGGTAGCTATGGAAGAGCCGCGTCGCCTCGGCGGCCGGTACGAACTGGGCCAGGTGCTCGGTCGTGGTGGCATGGCGGAGGTGTACCTCGCGCATGACACCCGTCTCGGGCGCCAGGTGGCGGTGAAGACGCTGCGGGCGGACCTCGCACGCGACCCGTCATTCCAGGCCCGGTTCCGCCGGGAGGCCCAGTCGGCCGCCTCGCTCAACCATCCCGCGATCGTCGCGGTCTACGACACGGGCGAGGACTACATCGACGGGGTCTCGATCCCGTACATCGTGATGGAGTACGTGGACGGCTCCACGCTCCGCGAGCTCCTGCACTCCGGCCGCAAGCTCCTGCCCGAGCGCGCGATGGAGATGACCGTCGGCATCCTCCAGGGCCTGGAGTACGCCCACCGCAACGGCATCGTCCACCGCGACATCAAGCCGGCCAACGTCATGCTCACGCGCAACGGCCAGGTCAAGGTCATGGACTTCGGCATCGCCCGCGCCATGGGCGACTCCGGCATGACGATGACGCAGACCGCGGCGGTCATCGGCACCGCGCAGTACCTCTCGCCCGAGCAGGCCAAGGGTGAGCAGGTCGACGCGCGTTCCGACCTGTACTCCACGGGCTGTCTGCTCTACGAACTGCTCACCGTGCGGCCCCCGTTCGTCGGGGACTCCCCGGTGGCGGTGGCGTACCAGCACGTGCGTGAGGAGGCCCAGGCACCGTCGGTCTTCGACCCCGAGATCACGCCCGAGATGGACGCGATCGTACTGAAGGCCCTGGTCAAGGACCCCAACTACCGCTACCAGTCGGCCGACGAGATGCGCATGGACATCGAGGCCTGCCTCGACGGCCAGCCCGTCGCGGCCACGGCGGCCATGGGATCGGTCGGCTACGGCGGCTACGGCGACGACCAGCCGACCACGGCCCTGCGCGCCGCGGACGGCGGCGCGACATCGATGCTGCCGCCGATGAACCCGGACGACGGCGGCTACGGCTACGACGACCGCCCGGACCGCCGCCGCCAGAAGAAGTCCAACACCTCGACGATCCTGCTGGTCCTGGCGGGCATCCTGGTGCTGGTGGGCGCGATCCTGATCGGCAAGTGGGCGTTCAGCGGCAACGGCGGTGTCGGCAACGACACGGTGGCGGTGCCCAACCTGGTCAGCCAGACCGAGGCCGACGCCAAACAGCTGCTGAACAACAGCGACCTGAAGGTCGGCACCATCAAGCGGCAGCCGTGCGACGACCAGTCGAAGGGCAACGTCTGCTCGCAGAGCCCGGGGAAGAACTCGGACGTCAAGAAGGGGTCGGCTGTCGACTTCGTGGTGTCGACGGGGGCGCCGAAGGTGGGCGTACCGAGCGTGCTCGGCAAGACCCTCGACGAGGCGAAGCAGATCCTCGAGGACGACAAGTACAAGTTCAACGTCGAGACGAAGACGCAGGAGTCCTCGGAGCCGCCGAACACGGTCCTGGAGCAGAACCCGGGACTCGGCAAGGAAGTCCAGAAGGGCTCCACGATCACCCTCACGATCGCCAAGGCCGCCGAGAAATCCGTCGTCCCCGACGTCTCCGGCAAGAGCTGTGACGAGGCCAAGGCGCAGATGACGGCCAACAACCTGACCGGCAACTGCACCGAGGTCGACACCCAGGACCCGAACCTGGTCGGCAAGGTCGTCAGCACCGACCCGCAGGCGGGCACCCAGGTCAAGAAGAACTCCTCGGTGAACATCCAGATCGGCAAGGCCCAGCAGAACCAGCAGACCCAGGTTCCCTCGAACCTCCAGGGCCAGAAGCTGAAGGACGTCAAGAACGCCCTCCAGCAGGCGGGCCTGCAGGTGGGCAACATCCAGGGGTCCCAGGACGACAACGCCATCGTGGTCACCTCGGACCCGGCCCCCGGCAGCACGGTCGACCAGGGCAGCACGGTCAACCTGGTCACCGTGGGCGGTGGCGGGAACAACGGCGGGAACAACGGCGGTACCAACTTCTTCGGCGGTACCGGCTGAGTTCCACCGACAGCCACGACAGAGCCCCGGCCCCCTTTTCGCGGGGGCCCGGGGCTCTTGGCGTCGGAGCTTCGGCTCCTAGCCCAGTTCCTTCGGCGGCGTGCGCTTGCTGTCGACCTTTTCGACGCGGACCAGTTCGCCCCAGACGACGTAGCGGTAGCGGCTCGTGTAGACCGGGGTGCACGTCGTCAGCGTGATGTAGTGGCCGGCCTTGGTCTTTCCCGACTCCTTCGGGACCTGCGAGAGGACCTTGACGTTGTACTTCGAGGTCTCGTCGAGAATGTCGTAGACCTTGTAGACGTACCACTTGTCGCGCGTCTCGAAGACGATCGGGTCGCCCTTGCGGAGCTTGTCGATGTTGTGGAACTTCGCGCCGTGGCCGTCGCGGTGGGCGGCGAGGGTGAAGTTGCCCTTCTTGCCGGTCATCGGGAGGGCGGCCTTGACGGGGTCGGTGTAGTAGCCGGCGACGCCGTCGTTGAGGACGTTCGTCGAGGTGCCCTTCTCGACCAGGACCTCGCCGTTCTTCATGGCGGGGACGTGCAGGAAGCCGATGCCGTTCTTCGTGTTCAGCGCGCCGGGCCCGGTGTCCTGGTGGCTCCAGGTGTCACGGACCCGGTCGGCCTCCTTGTCCGCCTTGCGGTCGGCTATGACGTTCGTCCACCACAGGGAGTAGACGACGAACAGGCCCAGGATCAGGCCCGCCGTGATGAGGAGTTCGCCGAAGACGCTCACCGCCATGGCGACGGGGCCCGGTCGCCGGCGCCCCGCCGGTGGCGCCGCGGGCGCGTCGGTGTCCTCATGAGTGCCGTCGGTGGTCGCTGCCACGTTCATCTGCCCCTACTCGACGAGCGCATCCGGCTTGCCCTTGCTGCGCGGCCGTTCCTCGACCATCTTGCCCCAGACGATCAACCGGTACTTGCTGGTGAACTCCGGAGTACAGGTCGTCAGCGTGATGTACCGCCCCGGCCCGGTGAAGCCCGACTGCGGCGGCACGGGCGAGATCACGCTCGTGTTGCTCGGCGACGTCACCGGCAGCGTCGACGTCATCTTGTAGACGTAGTAGTCGTCCTGCGTCTCGACGACGACCTCGTCGCCCTTCTTCAACCGGTTGATGTACCGGAACGGTTCGCCGTGGGTGTTGCGGTGGCCCGCGAGCGCGAAGTTGCCGGTCTTGGCGGAGGGCATCGCCGTCTTCAGCTTGCCCTCGCTGTAGTGGCCGACCATGCCCTTGTCGAGCACCTTCTTGTTGCTGACGCCCTCGGCGATCGGCACGACCACGTCCAGCTCGGGGATGTGGAGGATCGCGAAGCCCTGCCCCGGCTCGAACGTGCCCGGCGCGCGCTTGCCGCTCGCCCAGTCGTTCTGGAGGCTGCTGGTCTCCTTGTCCGCCGCCGCGTGCGCGCGGACGTTCGTCCACCACAGCTGGTAGCTGACGAACAGCAGCATCAGCACACCGGTGGTGATGAACAGTTCGCCGACCGCACGGCTCGCCACGACCGCCGGACCGGGCTTGCGGGCGCGGGCCTGCCGGCGCGCCTCGACGCGCGAGAGCGGCGCCGACGAGGTGGCCTCACCGGCGCTCGAACCCCCGGCCGAAACCCCGGCCGAAGCCGCGGCACCCGCCGCATGCCCGCCATGACGCCCATGACGGCGCTTGGCGGCCTTTCTGCGGGCCGCACGGCCACCCGTGGCGGTTCCTGTGTCTGATGGGGTTGTTGAGGCGGCAGAGGACGGTATGGACCCGCTGGGCGGCGGTTCCGGTATCCGCAGCGCCACCGTCTCGTCGTCGACGGGCGGCAGATACGCGGTCTCGTCGGCCGGCGGCTGATACGCCTGCTGCCCGACGGACCATTCCTCGAACGCACCGGACGCCTCGTACGGCTGCTGCCCGTACGAGGCGCCGGACTCGCGCTCGGGGCGCAGCGCGGTCACGCCGTGGCCCTGCCCACCACCGGGGCGAGCCCCGCCGACCTCGCCACCGCGTCCTGGTAGCCGCACTCCACCAGCCAGTTGGCCAGCATCAGGTGGCCGTGCTCGGTCAGCACCGACTCGGGGTGGAACTGCACGCCCTCGACCGGGAGTTCACGGTGCCTGAGGCCCATGACGATCCCGTCGTGCGTGCGGGCCGTGACCTCCAGCTCGGCCGGCACAGTCTGCGGCTCGGCGGCGAGCGAGTGGTAGCGGGTCGCGGTGAACGGCGTCGGCAGGCCGGCGAAAACGCCCTTGCCCCCGTGCTCGACCAGCGAGGTCTTGCCGTGCAGGAGCTCCGGCGCGCGGTCCACCACCCCGCCGTACGCCACCTGCATCGACTGCATGCCCAGGCAGACGCCGAAGACCGGCACCCCGGTCGCCGCGCAGTGCCGCACCATCTCGATGCAGACGCCCGCCTCCTCCGGCTTGCCCGGGCCGGGCGACAGCAGCACCCCGTCGAAGCCGTCCTGAGCGTGCGCCGTCGAGACCTCGTCGTTGCGCAGCACCTCGCACTCGGCACCCAGCTGGTACAGGTACTGGACGAGGTTGAAGACGAAGCTGTCGTAGTTGTCGACGACGAGAATCCGTGCGCTCACTGGTTGTCCACCGTCACATCGTTGAAGGGCAGCAGCGGTTCGGCCCACGGGAAGACGTACTGGAAGAGGACGTAGACAATCAGCAGGACCAGCGCGAGGGAGATCAGCGCCTTCAGCCACGCGTTCCCCGGCAGATGCCGCCAGATCCAGCCGTACATGCCGTCCCTTCCGTTCCGTCACGGCACCAGATGCACGCCGTACCCGCACCAGACTAACGGCGCAGGGCCGCTGGTTTCCCGGCGTCCACAGGCTGTGTGGAATCCAGGTGTGCCCACACGATCAGGCGATGGCTGTGTCCCCACTCCGGATCGCACGTGGTCAGCGTGAGATAGCGGCCCTCGCGCGTATACCCCGACTTACGTGGCACAGGGTCGATCACCTCAACGTCCGTGGGCACGGTTTTGTAGGGGCCTTTGTCGATCCGATACGTGAACCAGGTGGTCCCGTCGGTCAGCACGACCGCGTCACCGGGCCGCAGCCTGGGGAAGTCCACGAACGGATCCCCGTACGTGCGCCGGTGCCCGGCGACCGCGAAGTTGCCCTCCTGGCCGAGCTGGGCGGTGTTCGCGTAGTGCCCGAGCCCCTTCTTCAGGGTGCTCACCTCGGTGTTCTCCAGCACGGGTTTGTTCCACGTGAAACCGAGCCGCGGGATGTACATGATCGCGAAGGGCTTTCCCGCGACGTACGGTGCCGGCTTCGGGGGACTCGCCGAGCTGCCCGCCGCGGCCGTCGCCGTGGGATGCGCGGTCCGCCGGGACCACTGGTGGTGCAGGACGTCGATCTGGTGGTTCATCGCGCCGTTGGCACTGACACCGGTCCAGAACAGGATGTAGACGACGAACAGGACGATCAGCGTGCCCACGGTGATGCACAGCTCGCTGACGGTCCTGATGACGAGACGCACCGGCAGCTCCCGAGACGGTCCGGTTCACTCCACGGGCTGGGCGTAGTGCAGATCCACTGTGCCCGAGTAGCCGGGCAGAGTCACCGTCCCGTCCTGAGTGACTTTCCAGCCGAGGCCGTAGACATTCACGTAGACCATGTAGTTCTGGATCGCCGTGGACGCCGAGAGCGCCTTGTTCAGCTTGTCGGGGTCGCCGACCGCCGTGATCCTGTACGGCGGCGAGTAGACGCGGCCCTGGAGGATCAGGGTGTTGCCCACGCAGCGCACGGCGCTGGTGGAGATGAGCCGCTGGTCCATCACCTTGATGCCCTTGGCCCCGCCCTGCCACAGCGCGTTCACCACGGCCTGCAGGTCCTGCTGGTGGATGACCAGGTAGTCGGGCTGCGGCTCGGGATAGCCGGGGAGTTTGGCGGTGGCGTCCGGCGGGGCGTCGTTGAGCGTGACGGTGATCGCCGTCCCCTTCACCTTCTGCGTGCCCGCGCTCTTCTCCAGACCCGCGAGCTTCTCGTCCTGCGCCTTGCTGCTGCCGTCGTCGCGCTCGGCGAAGGACTCCACCTCGTGGCGCAGGCGGGCGTTGGAGTCGTCCAGGCCGCCGTTCTTGCGGCTGCGCTCCTGGATGAGGTCGGAAAGCTTCAGCAAGGACGTGTCCGTGCGGATGTTGGTGCCCTTGGCCGTGTTGAAGCTGGTGAAGAAAATGAGTCCCGCGAGGGCGAAGACGGCCACCGTGAGCACACGGACGGGCCGGAAACCCCGCCTGCGGTCAGGGCTGGATCCGGCCTGGGGGGAGTCGGCAGAATTGCTCAACGTACCCTTATCTCCTTCGGCGCCGCGGAAGCACTACGCTAACGGACGCCCGGGGGAGCCAAAGAGTCCCCTTGTACGCTGCCCCGGAGCCAGCCACAGTTCCCTGCGCGGCCACGCAGCGCATCGACAGGAGAGACCCTCGTGCCGAAGTCACGTATCCGCAAGAAGGCCGATTACACGCCGCCGCCGGCGAAGCAGACGACCAGCATCAAGCTGAACAGCCGTGCCTGGGTCGCGCCCGTGATGCTGGCCATGTTCCTCATCGGGCTCGCCTGGATCGTCGTCTTCTACGTGAGCGACGGCTCCCTGCCCATCGACCAGCTGGACAACTGGAACATCGTGGTGGGCTTCGGGTTCATCGCCGCCGGATTCGGCGTCTCCACGCAGTGGAAGTAGCGGCCGAAGCCGGGGCCACGACCCGGTGAACATAGCTCTGCCCAGGGCTATCCGCTGAGTTATCCACAGCCTGAAGAAAAATCCACAGAGCCCCTGGGGATAAAGAACGACGATCTGTGGATAACTCATCGGGCGTTGACGCCGGTACGACCATCACAAGGCTCTTCGCAAGCTTGTTCGCCCCCTGCCTGACCTGCACAAACACGGTCAGCGACAGGGGGCACAGCTGTTCCTGCACGCTATGCACAAGATTCGCCACCCGCTGTGGACAACCAGGCACATCAGGTGAGCTGGAACGTCCTGACCAGGGTCATGACCACGACGACGACCAGCACGAACGCACAGGTTCCGTACTGCACGAGGGCGCGGTGCTTGCGCGGGGCGTGCACCATCGCGTAGCCGGTGATCACCCCGGCGACCAGGCCGCCGATGTGCGCCTGCCAGGCGATGTTGCTCCAGCCGAACGTGAAGATCAGGTTGATCACCAGCAGCGCGATGACCGGCCGCATGTCGTACCGGAGGCGGCGCATCAGGACCGCGGTCGCGCCGAAGAGGCCGAAGATCGCGCCGGAGGCGCCCAGGGAGGGCTGGTTGGGGGCCGCGATCAGGTAGGTGAGCGCGCTGCCGGCCAGTCCGGAGACGAAGTACAGGGTCACGTAGCGGGCGCGGCCGAGCGCGGCCTCCAGGGGACCGCCGATCCACCACAGGCTGAGCATGTTGAACAGGATGTGGATGTAGCTGCCGTGCAGGAACATCGCGGTCAGCATCCGGTAGTACTGACCGTGCGCGATGCCCTCGACGTCGCCCAGGAGCGGCACGTAGGCCTGGCCGATCAGCTCGAACCGGTTGGTGAAGCGGTCCCCCACGGACATCTGGACCAGGAACGCGGCCAGGTTGATGCCGATCAGCACCTTGGTGACCAGCCGCGGATCGGCGGCCACGCTGCCCCCGGCGAGCGTGCGGGGGCGGGACGCCGCCGGCGCGTGACCGGTGCCGGAGTCGCCGCGGGCGCACTCGGGGCACTGGAAGCCCACGGAGGCGTCGACCATGCATTCGGGACAGATCGGCCGCTCGCACCGCGTGCAGCGGATGCCGGTCTCGCGGTCGGGGTGGCGGTAGCAGCCGGGCAGGCTCTGGGCATGCTGAGGTCCCTGATCCTCCGGGCCCTGCGGGCTGCCTGGCGCCTGGTCCATGAGATCCCCTACGTCGTCGTTGGTGCGCCGTGCACAAAAGCACCGCCCCGCCCATCTTTACGGATGAGCGGGGCGATTGGTTCCTGCCCTGCGGCGAGTCAGCTCTGGCGGGTCTCCACGACGACCGACTCGATGACGACGTCGTTGAGCGGGCGGTCGGTGCGCGGGTTGGTCTGCGCGGTGGCGATCGCGTCGACGACCTTCTGGCTGGCGGGGTCGGCCACCTCGCCGAAGATCGTGTGCTTGCGGTTCAGCCACGTCGTGGGGGAGACCGTGATGAAGAACTGCGAGCCGTTGGTGCCCGGGCCGGCGTTGGCCATGGCCAGCAGGTACGGCTTGTTGAAGGAGAGGTCGGGGTGGAACTCGTCCTCGAACTGGTACCCCGGGCCGCCGGTGCCGTTGCCCAGCGGGTCACCGCCCTGGATCATGAATCCGCTGATCACCCGGTGGAAGACCGTGCCGTCGTACAGCTTGTCCGTGGACTTCTGGCCCGTCGACGGGTTGGTCCACTCCCGCCCACCCGTGGCGAGCTCGACGAAGTTGCGGACCGTCTTGGGCGCGTGGTTCGGCAGGAGCCGGACTTCGATGTCGCCACTGTTGGTCTTCAGGGTGGCGTAGAGCTGCTCGGCCACGATCTGCCTTCCGTTGTCTTCCTGTGACGCCCCGATCCTCGCACGGTCCACGTCACTCGTGGCCTGACGGCCGTCTACAGATGCGGATATGGGGAAGTCGGTTGCAGTAAAAACAGCCGAGTCCGTCCGGGCCGGGAGCGCTCGGCGGCGATCCGTGGCATTGTCGACGACAAGCGCCTGTTGCCCCGTATTCATCCTCTATTGGACTCACTCGGCTCTTGATCGGCTCTTGATCGGAGTTGGTCCGGAGTCGGTTTGCATGACCCGGATGCCCGCCCTCACATGCCCCGGGGTCTGTTCGAAGGCATGATCCGTAAAAGGGTGGAAAGTCGAAATACCGTACGCCACCGAGGAGGAGGAACCCGTGACCCGCATCGACAGCGTGCGCGCCGCGACCGGTTCGGCGAAGGACAGCGTGCTGCACGCCGCGGAAGTGGTGGCGCCCTACGCCGACACGGCCAAGGACAGGGCCGCGCACTACGCACACGAGGCACGCGTACGGCTCGCGCCGAAGGTGTCGCAGGCCGCCGATCAGGCCCGCGTCCGGTACGACGCCCATGTCGCGCCACGCCTTGAGCAGGCCATGACCCATGTGCCGCCGAAGGTCGACCAGGCCGCCCATGAGGCCGCCGTCCGCACCCGGCTGGCCGCCCGGCAGGCCGCCGACTATTCCCGGCCCAGGATCGAGCAGGCGGTCGCCGCCGCCGGCCCCATCAAGGACGAGGCCGCCGCGCGCGGTGCCGCCGCGCTGGTCGCACTGCGCGGCCAGGTGTCGCCCAAGGAACTCCAGAAGCTGATCCGCAAGCACGAGCGGCGCGCGAAGGCCGGCCGTGCGGTGAAGTTCCTTCTGGTGATCGGCGCGGTCGCCGGTGGCGCCTTCGCCGCCTGGAAGTGGTGGGACAAGCAGGCCAACCCGGACTGGCTGGTCGAGCCACCCGCGGCGACCGAGGTCCCGGAGTCGAGCCGGCTGACGTCGGTGGACGGCAGCGGCAAGTCGGTGCTGGACCCTGAGGTGCAGGCCAAGGAAGCCGAGGAGGAGGCCGCGAAGCGCGACGACGGTCGATGATCTTCTGCGTACCGAACTTCGTTGTGGGACGGGAGACTTGAGGGTCTCCCGTCCCCCGGCTGTGTTTCACGTGAAACATGGGCGTCGGCTCACACGGCGTCGCTCGTGGAGGGCGACCGGGGTGTGAGGACACCGCGGTACCACGGCGCCGCCTCGGTCAGCCGGACACGGTGGCCCGGTCCGGTCGAGCAGTCGACGCGGGACCACAGCGCGGAGCGGTACCAGTGATCCTCGGCGAGCAGACCGGCCTGGTGCGCACTGACCCTCCCGGGCGCCTCGCGCAGACGTGCCAGGTAGTCGTCGAGGGCGAGCACCCCGGCGGGGACCGGCAGACCGACCGTGTCACCGAGCAGCGAGACGAACTCACGCAGCGTGGGTGCGTGCGGGTGGGCGGCGTGATGGACACTGCGGGGCGGGATGCGTTCGGGTGTCCACGCGAGGACGGCCAGCAGCCGCGCCAGATCGTCGACCGCCACCAGCGACTGCCGGGCGGTGCCGTCTCCGGGCAACGCCGGTACGCGCCGCAGGAGTTCGGCGATGGAGGGGACCACCCACACGTCCCCGGCGCCGTACACGAGCGGCGCCCTGAGCACCGAGCCGCCGGCGGCCAGGACGGCCTGCTCGGCCTGGAGCCGGCTGCGGCTGGTGGGAGAGGCGGGCAGGGGGGTGTGGTCGTGTTCGGTGAGATCGCGGTGCGGACCGGCGCCGTAGACGGCGGTGGTGCTGACGAGGACGGTCCGCGGGACCCCGGCGCGTGCCGTCTCGGCCAGCAGGGCACGGGTGCCGTCGACGTTGACCGCCCGGCACCGTGCCTCGTCGCCGCCGATGTACGAGGCGCAGTGGAGCACGGTGCGGATGCCGTGGCAGACCCCTCGCAGGGAGCCCGGGTCCGTGAGGTCGCCGGTCACGTACTCGACTCCGGGCACCGCCTCGGACACCTCGGGTACCCGTCTGACCAGCGCCTTCACCGCGCCAACCCGCTGCTGCGAGGCGGTCAGGGCCCGCAGGGCGGCGGAGCCGATGAACCCTGTGCCGCCGACGACGAGAACGGCCTCAGGCTCGGCTGACGGGACGGGTCTGCCGAACTCGAAACAGACCATCTGGTCTCTTCTCACGGCAGAACTATGTCACAGGCTCCGTGGTTCAGCTCACCGGCAGATCAGACTGGCCGACATGGACGGCACATAACCCCTAGCTGACCTCGAAGAACGACTATCGGAAACAGACCGGGTGGTCGGGTAGAGTTGGCGCAAAACTACAGGCCGGAGGGAAAGAAATGGCCAAGCAGGCTCGCGCGCTGCAGACACGGCGCTCGATCGTGGAAGCCGCGGCGAGCGTGTTCGCCGAGTACGGCTACGAACGTGCGGCCACCTCGGAGATCCTGCGCCGGGCGAACGTCACCAAGGGCGCGATGTACTTCCACTTCCCCTCCAAGGAGTCGCTCGCCCAGGCGATCATGGACGAGCAGACCGGCCTGGTGAGCGTGGAGCCGCAGCTCTCCCCCCTGCAGTCGATCATCGACATCACGCACCAGTTCGCCCATCGCCTGCGCCACGACGCCATCGCCCGGGCCGGCACGCGGCTGTCCATCGAGGGCGTCTTCTTCAACGGCACCCACCCGTGGGGCGATTGGTTCGACCTGACCACCCGGCTGCTGTCCGAGGGGCAGGAGCAGGGCGAGGTGCTGGCCCAGGTCGTCCCCAGGGAGACCGGGGAGTTCATCGTCGCCACCTTCACCGGCGTCCAGCTGGTGTCCGAGGCCATCAACCGCCGGGCCGATCTGCACGGACGCGTCGCCGTGATGTGGCGTCACATCCTGCCGTCCGTCGCCCATCCCGCCACCATCGCCCGGCTGCGCCCCGAGGGCGTCACGGACCCGGCAGCCGTGACGGCGACGGTGCCCGCGCGGGACGGCGTCCGGAACGGGGCCGGGACCGAGGAGGGCACCGCGGCGGAAGCCGAAGCGGGAGCCGGGGTCGGGGCCCCCACCGGCTGAGCCGACCCCGCGGGACCGCGACCCCGCGAGATCGGGTGGGCTCATCCGGACACGCAGAAGCCCCTCCCCTTTGCGCACACTCCGGATCACCCGGAGCGTGAGTCAGACGGCAGCCACGACCGGCTCACCCTCGACCTCGGCCGGCGCGTCAGGAGTGCCCTGATCCACCGCGCTCCGGCACCGTGCCCAGCGCGACGGTGTTTCCCTCGCTGACGTAGCCGTACGGGTCGCGCAGGGGGTTGGTCTCGCCGTCCGGGTCGAGGAGTGTCCGCCACGCCTCACCGCAGCCCATGCGCACGGCCTGCTCGGCGAGGCGCGCGCACGCGAGGCCGTAGAACCGGAGGACCGCCGGCCGCAATGGCGCATGGTGCTCGATCAGCATCGTCTGCTGTCGCACCGAGACCAGTCCGGCCCCGGCGAGCCAGCGCCAAAGATCGCGGGTACGCAGCAACTGGCGTGCGTAGCCCGGGGTTTCGGCCGCTCTGCGGAAATGGTCCATGAACCGGAAGGGGTCACCCGGGCGCACGGTGATCAGGCTGGCGTCGAGGTCCTTGACCGCGACAACGCCCCCCGGCCGAACCACGCGGCGCAGTTCCCGTAGGGCCCGGGCGAGTTCCTCGTCGTTCAGATACTGCGTGGTGTTCGCGCACCAAACCGCGTCGAAGGTTGCGTCCGCGTAGGGCAGCCGGAGGATGTCGCCCTGTCGCACCTCCACCTCACCCGTGTCATGCCGGGCCCGCCAGGCGTCCATCCGCGCGGCGGCGAGCGACGCGTTCTCCTCCGCCAGGTCGATGGCGGCCGTCCGGCCGGACGGGCCGACCGCCTCGGCGAGCCAGGGGAGGAAGGCGCCGGTGCCGCAGCCCGCGTCCAGCACATGCCAGCCGGGCTGGATTCCCGCCAGTTCGAAGGCCGTACGGTACTGCGGCGCGCAGGCCTCGAAGTGCGCGTCGACGATCTCCTCGTGGGTGAACCCGAGTCCGGTGGACGTGGTGTAACCCCAGGAGGCGTGGTCCCCGGTCACCATGCCGCCGCTCCGTTCCGTTCCGGAGTGTTGCGCACGGCCTCGCTCCGTACCGCCGCCGTCCGCTCCTGCCTTGATGTTTCGTCGAGCAGGGCGACGAGGGCTTCCGTGATCGCGTCCGGTGCTTCGAGGGGCGGGATGTGGCCGGAGGCGGGAACGCTGATGAGCCTTCCTCGCGGGAGGGCCTGCGCCGTGGCTCGCGCGTCCTCCACGGAGACGAGTTCGTCCTCCTCGCCGTTGATCACTACGGTGGGCAGATCCGCCGCGCGCAGGACGTCCAGACTGTCCGGGCGTGCCGCGATGGCGTGCTGGGCCCAGGCGACGGAGGCCGGGGCGGCGGCGGTCGCCATCGCCGTGACCCGCGTCGCCGTGCCGGGTCGCCGGGCCCGCGTGGTGGCGCCGAGCAGGGCCGGCGTGGTGCGTTCGACGACCTGGTCGCGGGCCTGGTCGTCGAGCATCAGAGCGGCGAAGGCCCTTCTCCCGGCGGCCTCCTGGGGCGTGTCCGCGCGGGCTCGGGTGGACAGCAGGGCCAGGGCCCGGACGCGGTCGCGATGGCGCCGCAGGAAGGCCATCGCCACATAGCCGCCCATCGAGCACCCGGCGAGGACGGCACGGTCGATCCCCCGCTCGTCGAGTTGCCCGGCCAGGTCGTCGGCCACGACGTCCAGCGACGGCGGTGAGGTGCCCAGCGGGGTGGTTCCGAAGCCCCTCTGGTCCGGGGCGACGACGGTGTGGCCGCGCGACCGGAGCGCACGGGCCTGGGTGTCCCACATCGAGGAGTTCAGCGGGAGGGCGTGCAGCAGCACGACCGCGGTGGTGTCGGCGCGGGTCACAGCTCCATGCCCCGTTCGGCGTCGAAGATGAACGCCGCCACCCCGGGCGAGGGCCTTCTGTCCCGCAGCCAGGCCAGGGAGACCGGCGCGGCCGGCAGATCGTGCACGGGCACCACCCTGATCTCGGGTGGCACGACCATGTCGAGTGACTGGAAGGACAGGTGCACGGCATCCGTCCGGGTGAGGATCGCGGCCATCGCCTGCAGTGTGGTCATCGGGTGGACACGACGGATCGGGAGGCCGCCCGGGGTGGTGGGTGGTACGACCTTGTCCCAGACGTACGGCGGGAAGTCCCCCGGGCACGTGAACGCGTCGTAGGCGGCGACGTCTTCGACCGACACTGTGTCCCGGCGGGCGAGGGGATGGCTCGCGGAGACGAGCACCGCGCGTCCGTCGAAGGCCACGGGCCTGCTGGACACGATGTCCGGCTCCAGGAGGCCGTACTTGACGATCATGAGGTCCATGCGGCCGTCACGCAGCGGGCGGAACGGCTCCATGACGTCGTACGGGACGAACTCGATCTCTTCCCGGCCGTATCCGATGGCGGTGACGATGCGCTCGGCCAGACGGGACGATCCGTGCACTCCGAAGCGGATGGGGCGGGTCGTCTCCGGCGCGGCGGCGCGCAGGGGTCGGGTCATCTCAGATCTCCTCTGTCAGTCCCGCGTAGGCCCGGAGTGCGGGCGGGTGGTGTGCGTCGGTGTCGATGCGCAGGGCGGCGTACGCCGCGGACGCACCGGGCAGTTGCGGCACGGAGCGCAGGGTCAGGCGATCCCCGGGGGCGATCAGTCCGTCGATGACCGCTTCGGCCAGGAGGTGGCTCAGCTGGACGAGCGCGCCGGCGACCGTGAGGCCGTCCGTGGCGAGGTACAGATCGCGGTGGACGGCAGGGCGCGTGCGGTGGCGTGGTCCCGGGCTGCCGACGGGGGGAATCCGGACGGTGGCCGGGGTCCAGGCCGTCAGGTTCCGTCGTCCGCTGAACGTCTTGAGCAGTCTGCGCAGCGGAGCGGTCTCCGCGTCAGTGGCCGGGCCCGCCCAGGCCGCCGAACCGTCGGCAGCGACGTGGGCGAACCTGAATCGCTCCCGGAGGTTCTCCGGGCGTCCGGCCAGGTAGAGGGTGCGGGTGAAGGAGCGCCGCCAGCGTTCCGCCTGCTCCGGCGCCAGGGAGAGGGCGAACCGGCAGGTCTCCGGCACCCATTCGGTGAGCCGGACCCCCCTGATGACGGCGACGACGGTCGCCTCGTCCTGCCGGTCGGACGCGTCCCGGGCGGCGATCTCCTCCTTCGCCGCCTGCAGGGACCGCGGGCTGGACAGATCCAGGTGTGCCGACAGATCCGGGCGCACGGCCCTGACCCGCTGCGCGGCAGCGGTGAGCAGCAGTTCGGGGGACAGGGTCATACGAACACCGCCGAGAGCAGGTCGCGATCGGGCGCCGGGCGGCCTCGGCCCAGCAGGAACGAGGTCAGCCGATAGGGATCGACGTAGGTGTGACCGTGCCGGTGTCGCCGCAGCGCGTCCCGATTCGCCTCCGGGCCGCCCCCGGTGACCGCATGACTCAGCAGCTTCTCGGCTCGCCCCAGACTCTTGGTCAGCAAGTCCCGTCGGAAGGACTGCTGTTGCCCCGGCCCGAGCATCGCGATGAAGTACAGCCGCATGCCCAGCCGGCGCACCGCCGGGTCGCAGTCCGTACCGACGGACCGCAGCAGGGCACCCACCGTGTGGTCGTGCCAGCCCCCGTGCCGGGCGGAGGTGATCCGTCCGTCGATGGGCACCCGGCCGATCGCAACCCGCCGCACCTGCGCGCCGGCGACGGTCAGCACGCGTTCCAGCAACTGGTAGTCGGGGTCGAGCTCACGGTCGTACAACAGGACGACCTCGTCGTGCTCGGTGGCGAGCGGCAGCAGGTCACGCAGGGCGCAGGCCAGGTAGTTGGGGCGCCCGTCCGCGGCGACGATCTGGCGCAGCGGCAGCCCGAAGCGTGTCGCGTCGAGGAAGGCCGGGCCGCCGCTGTCCCGGTGGTCCAGGCCCATACCGAGGGCGACCAGCCGTTCGACCATCTCCTCCAGCCCCAGCCCTGGTGGCTGATGATCCATCAGTCCAGGGTCGTGCAGGCCGAGTTGGGCGTAGTGCTCGGCCCACAGGCGCAGTACCCGGGTACTCGCCGGGTGCACCCACCCGCTGGTCTCGACGGATTCGGCGTACGGGCGCAGGGCGTCGGCCGAGGGATGCGTGCCGTTCGCCCGCTGGTCTGTCCGGTATCGCACATAGAGTTCGCCGATGTCCTCTTCCGAGAGGGCCGTGTAGTCGATGTCGCCCTGGGTCCGGTCGAGGAACTCCCAGAATCCGAGCGTCTGTTCAGTGGGGTGGTAGGCCGTGTGGCTGTAGCGGTAGGTCACGTCGGCCAGGTGCGCCGTGGCGCGGAACATCACGTCCGTCCACAGCAGGCCCTTGAGATGGCTGGGCGTCAGTGGCTTGGAGGGGGTGACGGTGACGGGCGCGAGCAGCACTCGCTGACGGCTCTGCACGGTTCATGCCCCTTCCGCCGCGGCGATGGCCCGCACCAGGTCCTCCCGGGTGGGCGGCCGCGGTCCACCGGCCGCGGCGGCTTCGGGGGCGGCGCGTACGCGGTCGCGGAACGCTTCGTTGTCGTAACACCTGGCCGGAGTGGTCAGGCCCATGAGGACGCGGGTGAAACCACGCCACACGGTGGCGTCCGCCTCGGCGGCACGTGCCACCGAGGCGAGCGACGGGCGGCCGGGAACGGCCTGTTCCGGAAGCACCGGTACTGTTCCGTCCGCCCTCGCTCGCCACAGCTCGATGCGCGCCGCGTCGTCCTGGACCGCCTGCTCGAACCACGGCCGGTACAGCTCGTCGGCGAGCCGGGCGGCGCCCTCGCCCGGCGGCTCTCCCGCCGCCGTAGGGGAGTCGAGCAGGTCCGCCAGCCGAAAGGCGTGCGCGAGGGCCAGCGACATCCCGCGGCCGAACAGCGGGTCGGTGACGCACGCCGAGTCCCCCACGGAGAACAGCCCCGCCACGAGCGCCTGGTGGGGTGCGGCGGGGCCGGCGGGCAGGACGACGGCGCGCAGCACGTTGCGGGGCATCGTGATCGTCCGCACGGGCCCCATGGGCTCCGCGACGTCCGGCGCGACCCACGGTTCGAGCCAGGGCGACAGCCGGGCCGCCGCGGTGAAGGCGCGTGCCGTCCGCAGGGCTGCTGTCGCCGGATCCCCCGTCGGCACTCCGAGCGTGAGCGCGAAGACGCCGTTGTCGGCCGGGTGGGCGACCGCGGCGTAGTGGTCCCAGATCCCGCCGGCGGCATTGCCGCGGTTGAGCGGACCGGGAAGGGCGTTTTGGGGACCTGGGGACCTCAGGCGGTAAAAGCGGGTGAATGCGCGCAGGTGCGTGGGGGCGACCAGGTCGGGCGCGACGTGCACACCGAGGGCGCCGAGCCAGGACCGGGACGCGCCCGTGCGTCCGGTGGCGTCCACGACGAACCGTGCGGGGACACGCTCACCGCTCTCGGTGACGACACCGCGGGCCCTGGACCGTGACGCGTCCATGAGCAGGCCGGAGACCTTCTGCCCGTGGCTGATCTCGACGTTCGGCAGGGACCGTACGACGTCCCGCAGCACGAGCTCGAACACCGGGCGGCGCACGGCCAGGGCCACCAACTCCTCGTCGGCCGCCTCCCTGACGAACCCGCCCGCCGTGCGCGGCGCCGCCTCCGTGAGATCGAGCAGCCGGGCGCCTTCCCGGAGTGCGGCCTCCAGCACCCGCGGGGCGCTCGTGCGCAGCACTCGCACTCCGAGCGAGGTGAGGACGTGCGACTGGACGCTCTGCGGGACCCCGGGCCTGCGCCACAGCTCGGCGACCTTGGCCGCGGGGCCCTCGGGCGGTGGCGGGGCGCCTTCCAGGACGCGTACGCGACAGCCCTTCCCGGCCAGCGCCAGCGCGGTGGCGAGGCCCGCGACGCTGCCGCCCACCACCACGGCAGGCGCGGTCATCGCCGCCGGCCATGGACAAAGAACACCCTGCGTACGCCCTCGACGTGCCGCTCGGGAACCGGGTCGGGCCAGCGTCCGAAGTCCGCGCCCGGCTCTCCCGGTTGCACCGCCCGCACATCGAACCCGTGGCCGTCGAAGAGCGCTTCGGGTTCGTCGCTGCCGAACAGCCACGGGCAGCCCCAGCGCTCGAAGAGGTCCAGCAGCCCTCGCATCGGGGGCAGGGTGAGCGCCGCAGTGTTGACGAGGTCGGCGGCGATGCGGCTGCCCGGTGCCGTGATCGCGGCGACACGCTCCAGCATGCGGCGCGTGTCCTGCTCGGGGATGTAGTACAGCAGCCCCTCGAGCAGCCAGGTGGACGGCAGCACCGGGTCGTAACCGGAGGCGACGAGCCGCTGCTCCCAGTCGTCGTCGGTGAGGTCGACGGCCACGGAGCGACGGTCCACCCGCGCACTCACGCCGGCCAGCCGGTCGGCCTTGAACTCCAGGACGGCGGGGCGATCGATCTCGAAGTAGCGGACGTGGTCCGGCCACCGCAGGCGGTAGGCCCGGGAGTCCATGCCGGACGGGGCCAGCACGATCTGTGTCATCTCCGGCTCCGCGGCAGAGCGCTGGAGGTAGTCGTCGAAGAACCGGGTCCTGATGGCGTTGTAGTCGGGGGTGCTGGGCAGGCTCCGCGGACGATCGGGCGGGTACGTCGCGTCCTGGACCTCGGCCAGCAGCTCGGGGCCGGTCTCGCCCACAAGCCGGGCGGCGTAGGGGTCCTCGTAGAGCCTGTCGTCGCGCCGGGTCTCTGCCGCGCGCAGGGCGGCGGTGAGCAGGGCGGTCCGCTCCACCGGGTTCAGCAGCTCCGTCATGCTCGCTCTCCTTGTCGCTCGTCACTTGCCCGGCCGCCGGGCGGCGGAGTAGCGGCACCGGTCAGGCGCCGCCACTGGGCCTCGTCCTGCCGGAACAGGCGGTCCTTGACCTGCGTGGGGCGGATGCCGCCGCCCACCGACGCGTGCCAGTCGCGGTCGAAAGCCGCGGCGTCGAGCAGGAGCAGGTCAGGGGGCGCGAGCCGGCCGTCGGCCCGGGCCCGGGCGTACCCGGGGGACTCTCCCGCCAGCGCGCCGTCGAGCAGAGCGGTGAACCGCTCGGCCTCCGCTCCGGCCCAGGGAGTCCGGGGAGCGATCGCGAACACGTACCGCGCGGCCGTAGGGGAGTGGCGGGACCCCCCGGGCCCGGCGGGCAGTCCGGCCGCCCGCTCCACGCGGCATGCCACGTTGCGCAGTTCGAGGCCGGTGCTCGACAGCGCGGTGCGCAGCGCCCGGACGACGTGCGCCTCGCGCAGCCGCTCCCCCACCGCGTCCCAGCGGGTGGCGCGGCCCGCGTACTCCACACGGGGCACATCTCCGACACGATCCACGACACGGACCACGTCACCGACGGCGTAGCGGTAGAGCCCGCCGACGTGGCTGAAGACGACGTGATACTCGCGGCCCACCTCCAGCTCGTGCGCGAGCAGCGTCTCGGTGCCGGGCGCCAGGTCGGCCTCGGCATCCGCGAACTCGTACACGGACGCCGAAAGGACCAGGCTTCCGGCCGAGGCGTGCCGGTCCAGCGGCACTCCCACCGGGCCCTCGGACGCGGCCACAGGGGCGGGCAGCGCGCTGACCCCCGTGCCGAACTCCTCGCGCAACGCGGGCAGATAGAGCGATGCCACACCGGTCGTCCAGCAGAACAGTGCGCGCAGGCGGGGCCAGATCCAGGCCGGGCGGACGGCGCCGAAGTAGTCGGCGAGGAGCTCGAGTTCGGCAGCCCGCTCCGGGTCCGGGGAGCCGTACGGCAGGCCGCCCAGGGTGCCGTCGCGTACCTCCTTCACCAGCCGCGGCCACCACAGGTTCAGCTGGTACGGAACGGCCGCGATCATCGCCGGATTGATGCCGACGAGCCCGTGCAGATCGCTCTGGACCGCCAGGCGCAGGCGCAGGTACGACTTCTCCAGGTGGTCGTCGGGCGCGACGTCCACGGGCAGTGCCGCCCACGGCGCCGCGGTGCCCAGCTCGGCGGAGAGCGGCTCGCCGAACCGGGCCCCGAAGTCCACCTGGCTGGCGCCGACATGGGGGCGCCCGCTCGCCGTGGTGGACGGGGCGGTCAGCGGATCGTGCTTGAGGTTGAGCACGGCGTCGGGGCGGTGCATCACCTCCGGGACGTGCTCGATGAGGGGAGCCCAGGCCGCATAGTAGAAGGGAAAGAACGTCGTCTGCATGAACCGGGGAGTGACCGGGATCTTCTTGTGCGCACCTGTGCTTCCGCTGCTGGTGAAGTACACGACCGGCGCGTCGGCGGTGAGGAGGTTCTCCTCACCCGCGGCCATGCGCTCGATCAGGGGTGCGTGCGCGGCGTAGTCCTGCACGGGGACGGCCCGGCGGAAGTCGTCGATCCCACGGATGTGCCGGAAGCCGTGCTTCCTGCCGAACTCCGTTCCGGCGTTGAACTCCAACAGATCGGTGAGGACTTGCCGCTGCCGCCCCCGCATGTCCGCGTGCTCGGCGGCCAGTCGGCGGCGCTCGGCCAGTACCCGCTGCCGGTAGCGGTCGGCGTGGCCGGGGGTTCCCCAGCCCTGGGGTGCGCTCATGCGGCGAGCACCTCCCGCACGGCCTGCGCGGTCCGGGCCGTGCTCGGCTGTTCGCCGATCATCGTCACCGGCAGCCGCCGCACCTCCTCGAGCATCAGTTTCCGCAGATTCTTCTGATAGCTCTCGAAGGCGAACCACTCGGGCCTCGTGCCGTAGTGCTCCAGCCGGTTGAGCCGCGCCCCGTCGCCCGAGCGCCGCCAGGCGGACTTCGGCGACACGTCCAGATAGATCACCGCACGCGGCTGGGGGAAGGAGCGCCACCAGGCATACATGGGATTCTCGTCGAGGCCGGCCAGCCGGCACTTCGCGAGGATCTTGTAGTAGTACGAGTCCACGAGCAGCGGCGCCGCGGGGTTCGTGTGCTCCACCTGGTCCCGCAGGTGGACGACGGCGGTCTGCAGCAGGCTCGCGAGGAACTCGGTCGAGTACGCTCCACCGACTTCCGGCAGGACGTCCTCGACCACGTCGCGGCGCAGCCTGGCGATCAACCGGTGTTCCTCGCGGACGTGTTCGCCGTCGGTCGACAGCGTCCGCCAGCCGGGCAGCGAGGCCGACAGCTCTGTCATGACGGAGGACTTGCCCGCGCCATCCGGGCCCAGCAGTACAAAGAACTCACGATCTGTCATCTGCTCTCCTCTTGTTCTCCCCAGCCGGGGCGATCAGTCGGTGACGCGCTGTACGACCAGGCACGACCAGGTGAAACCCCCGCCTCCGCTGAACCCGATGGCGAACTCGCCGGGCGCGAGCAGCTGCCGGTCCCAGAGGTCCGCGAGGTTGGCGATCGCGTCGCCGCCACCGAGGTGCCCGGTGCGGCCAGCGAGGTCGAGGACCTCCGCCTTGAGCACGCCCTGCATGATCGGCAGGTAGAGGAGGTCGATCGTCTTGGGACCGAGGCGGGAGAGGGTCGCGCAGCGGATGCGCGGGTCGTCGGGTTCCAGACCGGCCTCGTCGAGCGCGGCCAGCAGCGTGGCGCGCACCTTCGCGGGCCCCACCTCCGCGAAACGGGCCATGCCGCCGTCCGCGAGAAAGGCCTTCTTGGTGCGCCGCGCGTCGATGGGCACGGAGTGGGTGAGGGGCGCGGAAGCGAACTCGTCCCGGCCGCGGTACATCGACTCCAGTTCGGGCGCGGATCCGAGCGCGAACGACAGGATCCGCAGCCCCGGTCCCGAGCGGCCGACGACGGCCGCGGTTCCGCCGTCCCCGAAGACCGCGTCGTAGTCGCCGCGCCACCGGTCGAAGCCGGGTGCGGCGAAGCGGTCCCCCGTGGTCACGAGGGCGTGGCGGACGGACGGGTCCGCCTCCAGCCGTACCGCCGCCGTGTGCAGTGCCATCGCGCCGGCATGGCACATCTGCTGGACACCGAAGGCGACGGCGTCCGAGGCGCCGAGCTGATCGGCGACGTAATGGGCGGGAGACCAGAAGTCGTGGCCCTGGTGGTGGATCCAGGCGTGGATGACCAGATCCGTCTCCGCGGGCGGCACCCGGGCCTCGGTCAGGGCCCGGCGAGCGGCGCGTACGGCCATCTCGGGGCCGGACAGGCCGTCGGAGACCGGGACTTCGACGGCCCCGGCCGCCGCGGCCTCGACCGCGGTGAGCCCTGCGGCGTCCGCGCTCTGCCGGGCCGGCGGCAGCCAGGTGGTCGCCGCACGAATGGTGAGTACGTTTCCGAACCGCATTTGGGCCGCCCTTGTGTCGGTGTTCACCTCCGCAACTGCGGTGAAACAGAGCCCGCCGGGACGTGTACACGGACACCTTGAGGAACGTGATGTGCCTCACATGTTCGGTGGTCATTTCGGGGGGTTACAGCCCATGCTCGACGCTCACTCCCGCAGAAATGCCTTGCGATCATTTCCGGGGCGAATCCGAGGAATTCACCTGCCGGAAACATATCCTCGGTACGGCATGCAAAGGGCCCGCTCCGGACGAATTCCGGAGCGGGCCTTCGCATGGGACATCGTCTTTGTATGGCAGTGCATCGGCTCTGCCGCGGTCATGGTTCCGCGGTGACGGGTCAGGTCGCCCGAAGGGCACCCGGGTCCGGGGAAATGCAGGGCATCAGCACGGCCCACGCCTCGTCGGTGAACTCCCGCAGATCGTCCGGCGTGGCCCATGGCGCGGCCCGGCGTTCCACCATGAGCAGCAAGCCGACCACGAGCCAGGCGCAGGTCTGCAACGGCAGCCCCTCGCGTACCTCTCGGCGTTCGGCGGCGACCTTCAGGCACTGGCAGACGACGGCCTGAAGCTCACAGCCGAAGTCCCGGGCGGCGGGCTCCGCCTCGGCGGGCCGCACCTCCTGCTGCCCCCGGCCCAGCCGCAGGCCGGCGCGCACGATCACGTCCTGGGCGATCCACTCCACCATGAGCAGGGACAGCTCCCTGAGCACCTGGACGGCGGGCCTGCCGGTCGCGAGCATGCGGGCCGCGGCGTCGCTGAACCGATCGCTGCAGGCTCCCCTGACGGCGTCCGCGAGACCCTCCTTGGAGGGAAAATGGAAGTAGAGAGCCCCCTTCGACACCCCTGCGAGCCGGCTGATGGCCTCCATGTTCGCGGCGGCCAGGCCGCGTTCGTCGAAGACCTCCGCCGCGGCCTGCACAAGCCGGGCCCGCGTCCGCTCGGCCCGCTCCTGCTTGCTCATACCCGTCCCTCTCTCCCCGTCCCTGGGGAACCCTCGCCGAACAGCGCCTCGCTTCCGCGGAAGGCGGTGTCAGGCCGTGCGGCCCTGCGCGCGCTCGCCCACCTCCCGGTGGAGCGATCCGTCGGAGGACAGGATCGCCCGCTGGAGTGCCTGGACCCGAGGCGACGGCTCGAGACCGAGCCGCCCCGCCAGCTCCGCCCGCAGTTCACGGTAGACCTCCAGGGCCTGGACGCGGCGGCCCGCGCGGTAGAGCGCGAGCATGAGCTGCGCGTGCAGCGCCTCGTGGGTACGGTCCCCGGCCGCGTGGGCGACGAGCTCTCCGAGCAGTTCGAAGTGCCGGCCGAGCCGGAGTTCCGCGCTGATGCAGCGGTCGAGCGCGGAGCGGCGCCGCTCCTCGAGCTCCATCTGCCGTATCACCAGCAGCGGACCTGTCGGCAGATCCGCGAGCGCGGGCCCGCGCCACAGGGCCAGCGCCTGCCGGAACCGGGACGCGGCAAGCGTGTCGTCGCCCATCGCGACGGCGCGGTGCCCCCGATCGGCGAGGCGCTCGAACTCCTCGCAGTCCACCGACCCCGCGTCGAGGTTGAGCAGGTAGCCGCCCGGGCGGGTGCAGATGATCTTCTTGGGGTCGAGGCCCGGCTGCGCCGAGGCGATGAGCTCACGCAGCTTCCTGATGTACGTATGAATGGCGGCACCCGCGCTGCGGGGCGCGTCCGCGTCCCAGAGCTCCTGGATGCCCTCCTTGACCGAAATGGTCCTGCCCCGATGCATAACCAGCAAGGCAAGCAGTTTTGCCTGTTTCACCGCGGTCGGCGTGGCATTCACGCCATCTATGTGAACCGTGAACGATCCTAGGACCGAGATCTCCATCGACTTACCCCCAGTTAGTCGTTAGTCACTCATCACCGACCGTAAAAATCCGTCAGTCGGTTTGTCAAGCTCACCCTACTTGAGGGTGGCCGATTCTCGGCGCAACAGACCTGGTCAGAGCAGTGTTACCGCAATGGGTCAAGCTCTATTAAAGACATTTGCCGGGTAAGCCGGATCACTCCGCCTGACGCCTGTGCGAAGACGGTGCCGACAACGTCTGCAATACGTCTGAAGCCCGCCTGTCCTCCGGCTCCAGCCCGCCTCACAGACCACGAGAACGGCCTCCTGTGCGCGACGCCCGGATACCTACTGTCTCGGCATCCGGCCGGCCGCCCAGGGCGAGTCACCGGATCGCGTCCACGAGGTGACTCGAGAGGTGACACGAGTGTTGATGGCAGACCGACAAGCACCGCACGGTGCGCCGTGGCGGCAGGTCGTCGACCATGAGGTCGACGGCGAACCGCTTCGCGTGTGGGAGAACCCCGCGCAGGCCCCGCAAGGGCCGAGCCTCGTCCTCGTCCACGGTTTCGAGGAGAGCTGGGAGAGCTGGCGGCCCCTCACCCGTCGACTGCCCGCCGGCTTACGGCTGTTCGCCCTCGACCTGCCCTGGCGCAGCGGCTCACGCCATCGCTGGACGGACGGTGGCACTTCCACCACCTGGCTCGAACGCGCTCTTGAACTCCTGCCCGTGCACCCCGCCGCCGTGGTGGCCCACTCGTTCGGCGCCACCACCCAGCTCGACCTGCTCACCCGGCCCACTCCGTTCTCGGCCGTCCCCACCGCGCTGGTGGCACCGGTCTACCGGCCGCACGACGTGCCCGTCGACCCCCGTTTCTTCGGTGAGGCCGTCGACCGGTTCCGCGGCGTCCTCGCCGACGGCCTGCGGGCCCAGATGGGCCCACGCGGCGCCACGGTCCCGCCGGACATCGTGGAATCGATGATCGGCAAAGTGCGCGAACGCGTGGAACCGCACGGCTTCCTGCAGTTCTACGCGACTCTCAGCCGCACCCCGCACCTCCCGCTGAACCTCGTAGAGGCGCCCGTCCTGATCGTCAGCGGGACCCACGACGTCTCGGCGCCCCCCTCGGCCGTCGACGAACTCCGGTCCTCGATCCCCGATGTGCGGGTCCATCAGGATCCGGCTCTCAGTCACTTCTGCCAGCTGCAGCAGCCGGACCAGGTGGCCGAGCAGCTCCTCGGCTTCCTGACAGAGCTGGGACTCCACCACTCCGACGAACTGCACCACACCTCCAAGGAGGCGATCAGCGCATGACCAGGCTTGAGCGCGACGCGTACGACTACGACGTCGTCATCAGCGGAGCGAGCGTCGCCGGCAGCGCCGCGGCAGTCCTGCTCGCCCGCCGCGGTGTCCGCGTCGCACTGCTGGAACGCCGCTCGGACCCCGCGGCGTACAAGGTGCTCTGCACCCACTACCTCCAGCCCTGCGCCTACCCCGTGCTCGACGAGCTCGGGCTCATCCCCGCGCTGGAGAAGGCTGGCGCCGTCCGCAACGAGGCCCGCTGGTACACCCGTTGGGGCTGGATCGAGCCGAGGGCCGCGCCCGCCGGCCCCGAGCTGCCGTACGCCTACAACGTCCGGCGCAGCACCTTCGACCCGCTGATCCGGTCGCACGCGGCGCAGACTCCCGGCGTCGATCTGCTCCTCGGCCACAACGTGACCGGACTGATCCAGGGGGCCGGGCGGACCGTGGGGGTGCGTGTGTCGACACCCGACGGCGAGCGCGAGATACGGGCCCGCCTCGTGGTCGGGGCCGACGGCAAGGACTCGTCCGTGGCGAAGTTCGCGGGAGTTCCGGCGCGGCAGCACGAGAACGAGCGGTTCAGCTACTTCGCGCACTTCCGCGATCTGCCGCTGCGGGACGGAATCACGCATTCCTGGTTCCTCGAGCCCGACATGGCCTACGCGATGCCGAATGACGACGGCGTGACGGTCGTCGCGGTGATCCCGGACAAGAAGCGGCTGCCGGCCTTCCGGGAGGACCTGGAAGGCAGCTTCCTGGAGTTCGTCCGCTCCCTTCCCGAGGCGCCGCCCATCGACTCCGCCGAGCGCATCACGAAGATCACCGGCACCGTCAACTACCCGCTGCACAGCCGTAGGCCGACCGCACCGGGCGTCGCGTTCATCGGCGACGCCGCCACGACCGGCGATCCTCTGTGGGGCGTCGGATGCGGCTGGGCCCTGCAGTCCGCGCAATGGCTGACCGAGGCGGTCGCCACAGCCGCGACCGGTCGCGGCGACCTCGACAAGGCGCTGGTGGCGTACGCACGCCGGCACCGGCGCGGGCTGCGCGGACATCAGCACCTTGCCGCCGACTACGCCAAGGCCCGGCCGTTCAACCCCTTCGAGCGGCTGATGTTCTCGGCTGCGGCCCGCGACGAGTCGATGGCCCGGCACATGCATCTGTTCGCATCCCGGCTGATCGGCCCGCTGCGCTTCCTCAACCCGGTCGCGCTGGCCAAGGCCTCGGTCGTCAACGTCCGGCATCGCGGCGCGGCCGTGCCCCCCGTGCACCTGTCGCACACCGGCTCATGACCGGCTTCCCTCGCACTCCACTCGTCCCTGGCATCCATCCAGAAAGGCACATCCCATGAGCACCGACATCACCACCGCCCTCACCGCCGAGCAGGACGCGCAGCTGCGGGAGATCATCATCGAGGTACTGGAGCTGGAGGCGGACGAACTGACCGACACCAGCAGCTTCATCGACGACCACGACGCGGACTCGCTGCTCGCCATCGAGATCCTTGCCCGTATAGAGAAGGACCTCGGCGTCACGATCCCGCAGGACGACCTGACCGAGATGGGCAACCTCGATGGCGTGCGCGCCGTGGTCGTCCGCAACCTCGGGGGCGGCCAGGATGCCTGAGCCCGGGACCCGCCGTGTGGTGGTGACCGGTCTCGGAGCGGTGAGCAGCGCCGGTATCGGCGCGGCCGAGTTCACCGCCTCGATCCGGGCCGGCCGCCGTTCCACCTCTCCCATCGCCTCCTTCGACACGACCGGCTTCCCGCACGTCCACGCGGGCGAGGTGCACGACTTCTCCCCCGCCGACTGGCTGCGCCGCATCGAGCCCGAACAGTGGGGGCGCAGCGGCCAGTTCGCGGCATCGGCCGCCCGGCTCGCCGTCGCGGACTCCGGTCTCGCCGAGCCCGAACTGTCCAGGGCCCGCGCGGGCTCCGTGATGGGCACCACGAGCGGCGAGTCGGCCGTCATCGAGCAGCTCGTCGCCCAGTGGGCGACCGACGGCCTCAAGTCCCTGGACGCGGGACGGGTGGCAGCGGTCCCGGCCGGGCGGATCGCGGCTGCGGTCAACAGCGAACTCGGCCTGTCCGGCGAGGCGTTGACGCTGGCCACCGCTTGCTCGGCGAGCAACTACGCACTCGGCTACGCCTACGACATGGTCGCGGGCGGCGAGGCCGACTACATGCTGGCCGGCGGCGCCGACTCGGTGAACCGCTGGGCGCACGCCGGGTTCTACCGGCTCGGCGCGCTGGCTGAGGAGGTCTGCCGCCCCTTCGACGCGAACCGCACCGGCATCCTCACCGCCGAGGGCGGGGTCGCCCTGCTGCTGGAGCCGTACGACCGTGCCGTCGCCCGCGGCGCGCGGATCTACGCCGAAGTACTCGGCTACAGCGTCAACTGCGACGCCGAGCACATGGTGCACCCGGATCCGACCAGCATCGCCGCCTGCATCAGGGCGGCGCACCGAAGTGCAGGCGTGACGCCCGAGCAGATCGACTACATCTGCGCCCACGGCACCGGCACCCGGACCAACGACGCGACCGAGGTGGCCGCCGCCCGTGAGGTGTTCGGCGACCGCATTCCGCCGATCAGTTCCATCAAGTCGATGATCGGCCACACCATGGGCGCGGCCAGCGGGTTCGGCGCGCTGATCTGCTGCCAGGCCCTGTACGAGGGGTTCCTCCCGCCGACCGCGGGCGTCGAGGACATCGACCCGGGGCTCGGCGCGGGCGTCGACCCGGTGCCCGGCACGGCCCGGCCGGCCCGGCCGCAGGTGGTGCAGAACCACGGGTTCGCCTTCGGCGGCAACAACGCCATCACCGTTCTCGGGAGGGTCGCATGAGCACCGCCACCGTCGGCACTCCGACCACCCGCACCGCGGCGGACCTCGCGCCGCTCGCAATCACCGCCGTGGGCGCGGTGACCCCCGCCGGCCTCGGGCTGGAGGCGCTCGGCCGCGCGGTGGCGGCCGGCCTGCCCGGGCACGCCGAGCCGCCCGTGCAGGAGGGCGAGACCCTGCCGCCGCGCCCGGCCCGTGCCGTGCCCGATCTGAAGGTGGCCGAGCTGATCGGCCGCAAGGGCACCCGGCATCTCGACCGCACGACCAAACTCGGGCTGGTGGCCTGCCGGCTGGCCCTGGACTCGCTCCCCTCCCCGGTGGGCAGCGGCACCGGGGTCGTGCTGGGCACCAGCACCGGAAGCATCCGCAGCTCCAGCGAGTACTCCCTGGAGACGCTGCGCCAGGAACGTCCGTACCTGGTGAACCCGAGCCTCTTCCCCAACACCGTGATGAACTGCGCGGCCGGCCAGATCGCCATCCGGCACGGCCTCAAGGGCGTCAACGCCACGCTGGCCGGCGGCCATCTGGCCGGTGTACAGGTGCTGCGCTACGCGCGCAACGCCCTACGGCAGGGGCACGCGGACCGGCTGCTGGTCGGCGGGGTCGAGGAGTTCTGCGCGCAGAGCGCATGGGGCTGGCACCAGTCGGGTTCGCTGACCGCGGACGCCGCGGTGGGTGAGGGCGCGGCCGTACTGGTCGTCGAACCGGAGGAGGCGGCACGGGCCGCCGGCCGCCGGGTGCTCGCCCGCGTGCTGGCCTGCGAGACGGGCTACGCCGCGCGCGGCAGCCTGACTCAGGGCCTCGCCTCGGTGATCGGCTTGGCACTGGAGCGCAGCGGCAGGACACCGGCCGAGGTCACCTCGGCCTCCCTGGGCTCCACGGGTCATGTCGGTCTGGACCGCATCGAGGAACGCGCCCTGCACAGCGCGCTGGGCGGCCGGCTGCCCGACCAGGTCATACGGGTCAAGGAGTCGGTCGGTGAATGCTTCAGCGCCGGTGGCGTCCTGCAGATCGCGGGACTGCTCGGGCTGTGGCAGCAGGAGGGCGCAGGCACCGCGCGGACCTCGGTCGTGACGGCGGTGAGCAGGGACGGCCAGGTCGGCTGCGTCGTCCTCGACACGGACGCCCTCGCCGGCTGACACGGGCCGCCGCCCCCATGAGCGGGGGCCGGGGAGCACCGTCGATGCCCCGCTCCCCGGCCCTCCACCACCCCTGAGCAACGGCAGGAAGGAAGCCATGTCTGCGACGCGGACGCATCCCGCGCAAACGGCTGCCCGGGCCCAGAGCCCCGGCGAACTGATCGCCCTGTGCCGCACCGGGTCCCAGGACGCCTGGTCGGCGCTGGTCGCACGGTACGCCCCGCTGGTGTGGACGGTTGCCCGCTCTCACCGGCTCTCCGACGCCGACTGCGAAGAGGTCTTCCAGCTGACCTGGCTGCGGGTGTACCGGAGCCTGCCCCGGCTGCACACACCCGAGCGGTTCCCCGCCTGGCTGACGACCTGTGCCCGGCGCGAGAGCCTCAAGCAGTACGAGCGCTCCGGCCGTTACGTGCCCGTGGGCGACGGCGGAACGCTCGACCGGCCCACGGCGGCACAGCCCGGCCCCGAGGAGGGCCTCCTGGTGCGCGAGCGCGGCGCCGAAGTCCTCGCCGCCCTGGCCAGGTTGCCGGACCGGGACCGGCAGCTGCTCGCACTGCTCAGCGCCGACCCCTCGCCGGGGTACGACGAGGTGGCCCGCCGCCTGGGCATCGCCCGCGGCTCGGTGGGGCCGCTGCGCGGACGTGCGCTACGGCGCCTCGCCGAGCAACTGCGGATCATCGACGGCGCCGGCGACGCGGCTGCCACGGCGATATGACGTACCGTCGCCCGGCCCGTCCGGCTCACGGCAGGTGCCCGCGTCGACGGCGTCACCCGGCGGGGGCAGCGGCCAGGCCGCCACCGCCCGGACCAGCGCGGGCGGCGGCGTGCCCACCGCGCTGCGCACTTCGTTCAGCAGCCGGTCGTCGTCCGGTTCGGGTTCGTGCCGTCCGGACCTGGTGTCCGACATCCGCTACCTCCCGCGGTCTCGGTCCGCTCCACTAGGTCCACTATCCGTGCCGCGAGCAGTGTTGCGCTGCGCACCCGGACTCCCGCCGATGGTGTCCCGGGCAGCGCCGCCGCGGCGACGTATCCCTCGGGCGGGTCGAGGCTGATCAGCCGCCAGGCGCCGCCCTTCCGGTCCGGGGCCGCCTCGACGCCGTGCGCGAGCCCCGTCCCGATCCCTTTGAGATACGCCTCCTTCCGCACCCAGCAGCGGACGAACGCCGCCTGCCGCTCGGCCTCGGGCAACCCTTCGAGCAGCCTCCGCTCGTCGGCGCAGAGCCACCGCGAGACCGTACGCACGGTGCTCGTCCGGACCGCGGACGCCTCCAGATCCACCCCGACGGGCCGGTCCGCGAAGGCGTAGAGAACCAGGTCGCCCGAGTGTGCCATCGAGTACTCGAGGCCCCCGGCGTCCGGTGTACGGGGGCGGCCGTGCGGCCCGCCACAGGCCGGGCACGCCGCACGGCGAATCGTCAACTCCGCTGGTTCCCGCCCCGTGTAGCCCGCGAGCAGGGCGCGCAGACCCGCGTGTGCCATCACCTTGCGGTGCCGGTGGAGGGGTCTGCGCAGCCGCGCGGCCCGCTCCCGCTGCCCGGCGTCGAGCAGCCGGGCAGCGGTCTGCGTCGCCGCACCCGGCGGCGGCACGGCGAGCCACCACAGGTGCAGCTCGTCCGGGCCGGTCGGCGGATGCGGCGTGGTCACAGGGCCACTCCCCCGTCGACCTGGAGGACCTGGCCGGTGATGTAGGAGGCCTTGTCGGACAGGAGGAACGAGGTGAGGTCCGCGACCTCCTCGGCGGTGCCGAAGCGCCGCAGCGGCACGGAGGCCAGGGCCTCCGCGCGAGCCTTGTCGCCGAGTTCACCGGTCATGTCGGTCTCGATGAAGCCGGGGGCCACGACGTTCACGCGGATGCCGTACCGGGCCAGTTCCTTGGCGAGCGTCCGGCTCAGGCTGTTCACTCCGCCCTTCGAGGCGGCATAGTTGGCCTGGGTGGCATGGCCGTAGACGCCGGCCACCGACGAGACGTTGACGATCGCTCCGGCACGCCGCTTGAGCATGCCGAATCCGACCGTGCGGCAGAAGTTGAACGTACCGGTGAGGTTGGTGTCGATCACCGACGTCCAGTCCTCGACCGGCATCATCACCAGGTGGTTGTCCTTGACGATGCCGGCCGAGTTGACCAGGGCATGCGTCGGCCCCAGTTCGTTCTCCGCCCGCTTCACGAACGTGTCCACGGCCTGGCTGTCGGCCACGTCGCACGGCTGGTGGAAGCAGGTGGCTCCCTGCGCGCGCACCAGCTCAGCGGTCGCCTCCGACGCGGGGGAGGCGGTGCGGCCGCAGAAGGTGATGTCGTATCCCTGCGCGGCGAGTTGTACGGCGATCGCGCGTCCGATACCGCGCGATCCTCCGGTGACGATGACGTGGCGGCGTTGACCGTCGTGCATGGTGAGGGCTCCTTCGCGAGTGGGTCGTCCGGGCGGTGTGAGGGTCACGGAGTGGGCAACGGGGCGCCGAGCCGTACGTAGACGTCCATCAGGTCGTCCGAGAGCCAGTACTCGGCGATGCGTCCTCGCTCGTCCAGCCGCAGCACGTCCGCCCCGCGCAGTGTGACGGGGGTGCCCGGTGCCGCGGTGGCGCCGGCGGGGCGGCCCGACTGCCAGGTGCCCTCGAAGATCCACCGGGCGATGACATGGTCCCCGTCCACGAAGGGGCCGAGCGCGGTCCTGATCCGGGCGTCCGTGAACGAGGAGCGGAACGCGTCGATCCAGCCGGTGAACTGCCGGGGAGTGCGCAGGGCCGCGGGGTCGGGCATCCCGTACTGCGGTATGTGGAGCGTCAGTTCGTCGGCGAGGATCTCCTCGGCCCGGTCCCGGTTGCCGTTCCAGAGCTCCATCCACTTCTCCCACAGGACCGTCTGCGGGCGGAGGCCCTCGGCGGGCAAGGTGTCCGTCATGCGTGCTCCCAGGGCGTGAGGTGGTCGTCCGTGTGTCCGTACAGAGCGGCGCGAAAGGCGTCGGATACAGTGCGGCGCCCCACGAAGCCGAGAGGCCGGGTGGCGTGGCCCATGTGGCCGACGCCACCCGGCCTCTCGGCGGGCGAACAACTGGTTCCGGAGGAGACCTGACTAGGTGTTCTTGGGGCGGTCGGGGCGGAGCGCCAGGGCTGTCAGTGCGGTGGCCGCGGAGGCCGCCGCCGTGAACCACCAGCCGTAGCGGAACGCGGTCAGGGCCGCGCCGGAGTCGCCGGGATTGCCGATGAGCACCACCAGGATCGAGACGCCGAGCACGAAGCCGACCTGGCGCACCATGTTGTTGAGTCCCGAGCCGGTCGCCACGGAGGTCGGCGGCAGGTCGCGGGTGCTGGCACCCATGAGCGGGGCGAGCGAGAGCCCCATGCCGATACGGGTCAGCAGCACGCCGGGGAGCATGCCCAGCGCGTAGTTGGACTCGACGCCGACGGCGAGCGCCCACCAGGCCGCGCCCAGCGCGATGACCGTCGAGCCGAGCACGATCGACAGCACCTGCCCGATCTTGGCCACGAGCTTGCCGGAGAGCACCGACAGGAAGGGCAGCATCAGGTTGCCCGGGGCCATCGCCAGACCGGTGGCCAGCGCCGACCAGCCCCAGATGTTCTGGCACCACAGGGAGACCGAGAGGACGGTCGCCGCGAAGCTCATGTAGTAGAGGGCGGAGGCGATGTTCGCGATGGAGAAATCACGGATCCGCAGCAGCGCGAGGTCGACGACCGGGCTGGTGTGCCGGGCGGAGCGAACCAGCAGCAGCACGGTCAGGACCACGGCCCCGGCGAGCGAGCCCAGCACTGCGCCCGAACCCCAGCCCCAGTCGGGGGCCTTGACGATGCCGAGCGAGAGCAGGCCGATGGCGGCCGCGAGCAGTGCGGAGCCCAGCAGGTCGGGCATCGCGGGCTTCTGGCCGCCGCCGGACCCGCCGGGGGTGAGCACCTTGGCACCGACGATCAGTGCGACGACACCGACCGGCAGGTTGACCAGGAAGATCCAGGGCCAGGCGACGTTGACGAGCACGCCGCCGACCAAGGGGCCCGAGGCGGCCGCGACACCGGCGGCGGTGGCCCAGACCCGCATGGCCTTGGCCCGTTGCTCGGGTCCGTAGGTCACCATGAGCAGGCCCATGGAGGTGGGACCCAGCGCGGCGGCACCGACGGCCTGCAGTACCCGGGCCGCGTTGAGCGCGGCCACCGAGCCCGAGGCGGCGCAGAGCCCGGAGGCGATGGTGAAGACGGCCAGGCCCGTGAGGAAGAC
Source organism: Streptomyces sp. NPDC057616 (assembly GCF_042800575.1). NCBI lineage: Bacteria > Bacillati > Actinomycetota > Actinomycetes > Kitasatosporales > Streptomycetaceae > Streptomyces > Streptomyces sp. NPDC057616. The sequence goes on along the minus strand of NZ_JBHVGU010000011.1, from coordinate 2,983 downwards.
GCTCTTCATTCCGAACCGGTCGGCGAAGCGTCCCGCGGGGATGAGCAGGGCCGCGAAGACGATGGCGTAACCGTTGAGAACCCAGGACAGATCGGCGACGGACGCACCCTTGAAGTCCGCGCCGATGGCCGGGAAGGCGACGTTGACGATGGTCAGGTCGAGGGTCGAGATGAGGATGCCGGCCGAGATCGTGCCGGCAGCGAGGCTGCGGCGCCTGTCCCGGCGCGTGTTCTCACCCGCAGGCTGGGCGGCCGGGCGGCCGGTCACGGGTTGCGTGGTCATGAGAGGCCTTCCAGAAGGACGGTGACGGTCGGTCAGTCGGTGATGAGACCCAGCTGGGTGAGCAGGCCGAGAGTGTCTGCGACGGTCCAGTACTCGGTGAACCGGCCGTTCTCGATGCGGAGGATGTTCATCCCCACGTGCTCGGTCGGCGTGCCGATGGGGGCGGTGGCGCCAGGTGTACCGCCGCGGTGTACGGCGGTCGCGCGGTAGCGGCCGGCGACGAGATCGCCCTCGACTATCGGGCCCGGCTCGTCGGTGAAGTGCAGCTCCTCGAGAGCGGCACGGGTACGGGCGATCCATGCGACGAGTCCATCCCGGTCGCGGATCTCGTCGATGGCGGCGGTCTTCATGCGCCCGGCCAGGCTCGTGCCGTGGACGGTGAACTTGTCCGCGAGCACCTCGTCGGCACGGGCCAGGTCGAGTTCGCCGTTCCACAGGGCGTTCCACTTGGCCCACAGGTCGCGGGCCGCCGCCGTGTCCGTGGCGGTGGTCGCGCCGGGTGTGGTCTGGGCTGATTCGGTCATGGATGACACCTCTCTACGGTTCGCACTCGGAAAACGGGAGGTCGAGGGGTGGGGAACCGCCTGGAGCCCTGCGGGGGACTCGGGCCCCAGGCGGCGTCTGTCGGCACACCCGAGGGGCGGCCGGAACCTCAAGATAGTAGTTAGTCACTACTCAGTCAAGGCCACTGAAGCAGCCCCCGGCGGGTACTGCACGGACGTGATGCGTGGTTACATGTGAACATGGAACGAATGACGGCCGACGATCGCCGAGCCCAAATCCTGCGCATCTCCGCTGAGGAATTTGCGCGCACCGGCTACTACGGCACCTCGGTTGAGACAATTGCCCGAAAGGCAAATATCAGCCAGCCGTACGTATTCCGCTTGTTCGGCACCAAGAGGGGCCTCTTCATTTCCGTGATGGAGGACTCGTTCGACAAGATCGTCGAGACGTTTCAGCAGGCCAGCACGGGTTTGAGCGGCGTCGAAGCGCTGGTCTCCATGGGTAATCGGTACCGGAAACTGGTGCGCGACAACAGGACCTTCCTCCTTATTCAGCTGCACGGTTTCGCCGCCTGCGACGAGCCCAAGATCCGAACCGCGGTACAAAATGGATTCGGCCGCATGTGGCAAGTCGTACAGGAAAATTCGGGCGCAGACGATGTCACCGTCAAACAGTTCTTGTCCCTGGGCATGATGCTGAACGACATGGCCGCCATGGACCTGTGGAGCCTGGACGAACCCTGGGCCAAGGCCTGCGTCATCGCGCTGCCCGTGGAGAACTGGTCACGCTGACACCGAGGGCCCGTTCGTACAGATCCGGGCCGCGACCGCATACGTACACCTGGCCGCGACCGACTTCCTCAAGGCCGGACCGCGACACACCGGCTGGATCGCTGTCGCCATCCGTATGTCTGTCGCCGCCGCTGTATCTGTCTCTGTCCCTGTATCTCTTCCGCCGGACCCGGGTTCTGTCCTGATGCGCCGGCCCACGAGGGCCGGCCTCGTCGACGGGCGATGCCCGGGACAGGAGCCTGAGATGCGCTTCAGGGACGGCCTGACGATCAGTGCGGCGGTGACCTGGCTGCCTGAAACGACCGAGAGTGCGTACGCGCAGGTGGCCGACGGCCTTCTCGACCCGGACGGTCCCGCCTCCGCCGGAGTGGTCGAGGTCCCGGTCTCGCATGACACGTCGGCCCCCGACATGGCCGTACTGGCCGGGCGAGATGCCTTGTCCCGAGCGGGAGTCGAGGCCGCGGACGTCGGCCTGCTGCTGCACAGTTGGATCTACCACCAGGGACACGACTTCTGGTCCCCGGCCCACTATGTGGCCGACGGCGTCGGAGCGACGGCGGCCGTCCCGTTCGGCGTCCAGCAGATGTGCCACGCCGGCGCCATGGCCCTCCACACCGCCGCCGTGCAACTCACCGCCGATCCTTCGCTCAGCACCGCGCTGGTCACCACGGCGGACCGCTTCGCCTCCGCGGGATTCGACCGCTGGCGTGGCGACTACCAGGTCGCCTACGGGGACGGCGCCACCGCCGCCGTCCTCGGCCGGTCCGGCCCCGGACTCCGGCTCGTGGCACACACCGTGCACGCCGCGCCGGAGATGGAATCCATGTACCGGGGGGACGACGGGTTCAGCCCCGCGCCACTCACCCACAGCCGCCCGATCGACATCCGCCGCACTAAGCGTGCGTTCCTTGAGGCGGGCGGCATGGACCGGTTCGCCAAGACGGGCCCCGAGGCCGTGCGCGACGTGCTGCTGCGGGCCCTCGAAGAAGCCGGCCTGGCACCCGAGGATCCGCGAATACGATGCGTCGCGCTGCCCCGACTGGGGCCCAAGGTCCTCGAGTTGATGTACCTGCCGGTCATCCGGGAGCTGGTCCGGGCCAAGCCCGTGCACTTCGGTGCCCACACGGGCCATCTGGGCTGCGGTGACATCGTGGCCAATCTCGCGGACATCGTCCGAGAAGACCTTCTGGCACCCGGCGAGTTCGCCCTCGTGCTCACGGGCGGCGGCGGATTCACCTGGTCGTGCCTCGTGGTCCAGCAGCCGGGCGACCGGTGAGGGGCGGGACGATGACGACGAACCGTACGGCAGAACTGCACGAGATCCGTGCCCGGGCGCTGGCCGGGCCGAGCGAGAAGGCGACCGAGGCGCAGCATGCCAAGGGCAAGCTGACCGCGCGGGAGCGTAT